>JADKHR010000004.1 GCA_016721625.1 Elusimicrobiota bacterium | reverse complement strand
TTGTGAAATCCACCAACATGATCGAGTTCTTTTTCACGATGCCCATCAGGAGGACGATCCCGATCATGCTGAACATGTTCAAGGATTGGTTCCCCAGCCAGAGGGCCACCACGGCGCCGGTGATGCTGAAGGGGAGCGCCACCAATACCAACGTCGGGTGGATGAAACCATTGAATTGGGACCCCAGCACCATGTAAGCGATGAGCACGCCCAGCACCAAGGCGATCGCGAGGCCCATGAAGGCCTCCTGAAAGGTTTCCGAGGCGCCGGAGAACACCATTTTGACGCCTTCCGGCAAGACTTCTTTTTCAATTTTACGAAGGGCGGCCAAGGCGTCGGCCTGGGATTTGCCGGTGGCCACGTTGGCGTAAAGTCGAATAGCCCGGGAACGGTTTTCCCGCGTGATGGTGAGGAGGGTTTTCTTTTCCTGAACGGTGACCACGTCCATGAGGGGGACCACCTGTCCCCGGTTGTTGCGTACGGTGATCTTGCTAATGTCCGAGGGTTTGTCCCGGTCGCTTGGGGAAAAGCGCACGCGGATGTCGAACGGCGGCCTCCGCGGGAAAATTTGCTCGCACCTGTTGGCCGCCTAAGGTGGCGTTCACCACCTCCCCAATGGCGGAAACGCTGACCCCGTTCCGCGGCGGCGGATCGGTTCGGGAAAATTTGAACTTCCGGCATGCCCAGTTGGTAATCCGAATCCACGTCCACCATGAGGCCGGTTTCATTCATTTTAGTTTTGACGATTTCGCTGACCCGCGCCAATTCGTCCCAGTCCCGCCCGCGAAGAGAAAGGTCCACGGGGAAGCCCGGTTCCGCCCCGCCGCCTGCGACGGAAAGGTCTTGCAGGAGCGCCTTTTCAACCCCGGGAATTTTATTGAGTTCATCTCGGAAAATATCCATCAGGTCCTGCTGGTGTAGGCCTTTCGCCTTCCGGAAGGAACGGGTCATTTCCTTGGGCTGTTTTAAGAAATGAACATGAACGCGGAGTTGATTTCTCCTCCTTGAATCCGCCCACGGCGGCGTAATAGCGTTCCACTTCGCCAAGGGAGAGCGTGAAAGCTCTGCTTTTTTAGCGTTTCGTCCGGTGAATGCCAAGGAGGACCCACTGGTGTTTGGAGTCGGATAAAAGCACGCTCTGGTCTTGGGGGCATCAAGTTCTTTTAATGGGTTTAAAGAGGAAGAGCGACGCCACAAAAATAAGAATGGAAATCCCCACCACTTTCCAGCGGTTGTTGAGGCAGAGGTTCAAAGACACCTTATACCACCGGGTCAAAACGACCATCCATCGGTCCATGGTGCGGGAAACGATTCCTGCCGTGTCCCACTTCCAGAAATTGAGAACAGCGCATGGGGGCGAGGGTCAGGGCTTCAAGCAGGGAGAGTATGACCGCCGCCGAAATGGTCATTCCGAACTGAAAAGTATTTTCCGATGACTCCCTTTGATGAAAACCACCGGAAGGAAAATGGCCAAAATGGCAACGGACGTGGCCATGGCGGCGAAATAGATTTCCTGGGCGCCCACGATGGCGGCTTGAACGCGGGGTTCGCCCATTTCCCGGTGGCGGACGATGTTTTCCAGAACCATGATGGCGTCGTCCACCACGATGCCGACCACCAAGGGAGCCCCAAGAGCGTAAAGGTATTTTGGGTGAACCCCAACATCTGTAGAATAATGAAGGTGCCCAGGATGGACGTCGGGATGGCCAGAATAATGTTGATGGCCGAACCCAAGACCCCAAAAAGCCAACAGATGACGGACGTCAGGATGGCCGCCAGGATCAAATTGAAATTGAGCTCGTGGGTGGACTGTTTGACGAAAGCGGTGCCGTCGAAGTTGATGGCCAAATGGACACCCGCTGGGAAGGGTCTTTTGAAGGGCCGCCACTTTTCGGTGACGCGTCGGCCCACTTCCACCATGTTGGCGTTGCGCTGTTTCAAAATGCCAAGACCAACGGCGGGTCTTTGATCCACGCGGGAAATGGCCCGGGCATCGGCCAGACCGTCTTCGATGGTGGAGACGTCTTTCAGTTGGAACGGGCGGTAGACCGGGGTGCCGTTCCGGAGAGGGATGATGAGGTTTTTAAATTCGTCCGGTTTGGCAATTTCCCCCATGACGCGGAGGTTCCATTCTTTTGTGGGCGAGGTGAGATACCCGGCGGGACGCTCGCTGTGTTCGCTTTGGACGGCGGCCACCACGTCTTGAACGGTGATCTCCTTGGCGTCCATCTTTTTCGGATCCAACCAGACGCGCAGAGAAGGCTCGACGTAGCCCCCAAGGAAAACGTTGCCGACACCCGGGAGGGTCGTGAACTCCTGTTTTAAATTATCCCGCACGAGTTCCATGAGGTAGCGGAGCGGCCGGTCGCCGGAGACCGACAGCCACATGAACGGCTGGTCTTCCGGATTGAACTTGGCGATGATCGGAGGGTCCAAATCTTTCGGTAAATTGAACTGGGCCTGGGAAATGGTGCTTTGCACTTCCTGGAGCGCCACATCCACATCGGTTTTTAAATCGAACTCAATGACGATGGCGGCCTGGCCGAGCCGCGAGGTGGAATTGATTTTTTTTACGCCCTTGACGGATGTCACAGCGTCTTCAATCACGTCCACCACGTCGGTCTCCATCACTTCAGGCGAGGCCCCTTCCCAGCGGGTGGACACGCTGATGATGGGGAAATCCACGTCGGGCAGTTGGCTTTTGCCGATGGACATGAAACTGATGACCCCAAAGATGATCATGCCCGCCATGAGCATCCAGGCGAAAACAGGGTTTTTGATGGCTGTATCTGAAAGTCTCATGATTGAACTGAAGCAAAGCTCCCGTGGGTGACCATGTCTTTCCAGACCAACCCCAAAAAGCGGGGAGGGGGTTTGCCGTTGGGATTCCACGCCAGCGCCACGTCACGGCGGGACGACGCTTAGGCCGGGTTCTGCATGAGGTTCATGGCGTTTAAGACGTCGAGGTTGGTTACCAACCCCAACCGGTATTCCCGCCGTTGGGCATCGTAACTTTTCTTAGAGGCTTGGTAGGCCTCTTCCAAGGATTGGGATTCTTCGAGCGAAGCCGTCCAGGCCTCATACGCTTTCTTGACGTCGCTTTGGATCTGCCGTTCAAGGTAATCCAAAGACAACTGGGCTTGCTGGAGCCCAGACCGGGCGTCAGCCACGCGCGCTTTCACCGTGCCTCCCTGGAAGAGCGGAACGTCCAAGTTCAACATCACGTCCCATTGATGGGGTCATAAAAAGCCGGGGCGTTGGGTGTAATAATTTCCGACAAGTTGGCGCTGGGCCAATAGGAGCCTTTCTCGTAACGGACTCGCAGGGCTTGGGCCAACACTTCTTGCCGCTGGGCCTCACGTCCGGTCGACGGGCGGACTGATTTAAATAGAGGGTTACGGGTTCGGGAGTCTCTTTGGGTCCGAGGATCAGGGAGGCGGACCCCAGATCTTGACCCGCGAGAAAGGAGAGTGTTTCCCGGGCCACGCGGATTTGACCCTTCAGGTGGACCTGAATCGCTTTGAGAGCCGCCAACTGGGATTCGGCGCTAAATATTTCCCCTTCCCGGGATTTTCCCAATCGGTAGAACGATTTCAGTTCCGCGAGCCTGTCTTGGGAGAGCGTGACGGAGGTGGCGTTGTTGACAAGGGCGGACTCCAGGGCCACCACATCGAAATAGGCCCGGGAGACTTCGTCATACAGTTGGAGTTCCGCTTGGCGCAGTCGCCACTCGTCTCGGGTTTCCTGTTTTTTAAAGCCAGCGTAGGCGGAAAATTCTTTCAATCCTGTGAAAAGGGGTTGTTGAAGGGTGAATTTGGATTCCACTTGGTTTTTTTCCAGCAGGCTCTCCACCCGGCCCCGTCCATTCCGCTTCCATCTTGCCGGATGTCGCTCCATTTCCAAGAAACGTGGGGAAAGGCCCCGCCCAACGCCGCGCGGGCCTGAGCCTGCGACCGAACAATGTCTTCCCTCTGGCGTTTCAGCGGCTCGTTGTGCTGAACGGCAATGTGATAACACTGTTTCAAATCCATGTCGGATTTCTCCGGCAAAGGTTCCCCAGCGCGCAAGGCGAGCGCGAGCGAAAGAAACAGAAATGGATAACCCGGCGGATCGAGTCATGATTTTATTGGTCACATTCTACCTTTTGGTGGTCCACATAGAAATGTGCCCAGGGGCTCTGCCGGGGATTGGGAAACCCGAGAAGAGCCCCTGGGAACAGGATAAGGTGTAACTATTTAAACTTTGCGCCGAAGGTGATGCGGTGGGTATCGCCCAGGTCTCCGGAGGAGGAAGGCGTAGTCGAGGGGAGAGAGCTGAGCTGAAACCCCAACGCCCACGGCGAGTCTGGACGATCCGCCCAGATGGTCGGGGCCCTGTCCGAACCGGTATCCGGCCCGAAGGGCCAGGGTTTGGCCAGCCAAAATTCAGTTCCGGCGTTTCCGGTGTATCGCTGTCAGTGACCCAGGCACTGCCGTCCAGGGCGACGGTCAGCTTGTCCTGGAACAGCCGCCAGTCGCCACCGGCCTTGATCAGGACGGGCAGTGAATCGGAACCCAGTTTGCTCCCGAGATTTTGGACCGTCAGGCCGGCGGTCATTTTTTCCGTCAAGAGATATGTGGCGCCGAGGTCCACAGCATAAGCGTTTTCTTTATAAGTGTCCAAGCTTTGGTGAATCATTTTTGCGTTCGCGCCGAGATCCAAGGCATCCCACAGCACACCTTTGCGGGCGAAGGACACGGAGGCCGAATATTCCTGATCCTTAAAGGTCGAATCGGCCGTTTCTGTGTCCCCGGCGCGTTTTTCGATGTCTTTAACGGTCAAATAATTCACCCCCAGGCCAACGACCCCCAGACCCCCCCAGGGTGTGGCCGCGCCCAGGAATCCCTGGGATTGGTCTTCGAAAAGGCTGGCGTAGGTCGCTGTGACGCTGGTGTCGTTGATGCGCGCCAGGCGGGCCGGGTTCCAGTAGATGGCGTTGGCGTCATCCACCGTTGAGACGGCGGCGCCCGCCATGGCCAAGGATCGGGCTCCGACGCCCGATTTGAGGAAGTTGACGCCTGAAGTTCCCGCACCGCCCGCGCGGAGCGGGAGGACCGACAGCAGAGCGACGAGTGTTGCGGCCGCGTTTTTCATTTCAAGGTCGTCATGGTCATATCCTCCGCGGCGCCGTTACTTCACGACCGCCATTTTGAATCGGGCGTCTTTGACGCTGACCCCCGGCATGGAAATCACACCGTAGTACACCCCGTTGGCGACGTCTTTGCCGTCTTTGTTTTTGCCGTCCCAGGTGGTGTAGTAATAAAACCCGCCGGGCCGGTCGCCTTCGTCCAACTCGCGCACCAATTCCCCGGAGAGAGAATAGACGCGAATCACGACGTGGCCCGGGCTGACCGAGGAGGGAACCTCGAACTTGATGATGGTCCCGTCGGTGGCGAGGGTGGAGGTGCCGCCCTGTTGGAGAGGTTGACCGTTTTGGCTTTCAAGTTAAACGGATTGGGGAAGTTGAAGACCTTGAACTTTGTTCCCGAGAAACTGGCGCCGGCAATGCCGGAGATTTTCATGATGGCAAACTGCCCCGCGCCACTGGTGGCGCCGATGCGGATGCTGTGGCTCTGGCCATTGAAGGCGGCCCGCATGCTTCGAGTGGGGCTGGGAGCCAGGGCGGCGGGCGGCCCAAGCGGGGAGCACCCCGGTGCGCCTCCGGAAAGATCGGTCACGTTGAAATTGATCGTTCCGGCGGAAGGATCAATGGTTTGGACGCCTGGAACCAGCTCCCATTGGTGGGTTGTGGGATTATACTGGTAGGCGGCCAATTCGGACCAATCCGCGTCCGAATCGAACCCGAGGTTGACCTCGAAGCCTTTTTCGGTGAGGTTCACGTTATCGAGTTCTAAGGTGTAAATTTCGCTGGAGAGGGTTCCCTCGGTCGGGAGATCCCCGGTGAGGTCGGCCACCCCCGCGTCTTCCCGATCGGTTTTGGAGAAGGTCATTTGAGGCACGTCGCTGGCGGCCCCTGTGCTGGTGACCATGCCGCCGGTGGGGATGACGATGCCGGAGGGGTCTGACCCGGATTCGTCGATCAAAACTTCATTTGCGGCGCGGCCTTGGCTGTTCTCTGTTTCATCCCCGAGGAGAGCCAGGTCGATTTGTTTTTCCGCGTGGCCCTGGTCCCCAAGGGAAAAGGGGACCTCCTTGACCACCGTGTCGCCGGAATAGGACTCGGCGGCGATGTGAAGGAGATAATCCGTGCCCGCGGTCAATCCCGCGAAGGGAATGTGGGCCACGAGCTGTTTGTTCGGCAGTTGTTCGAAGTCGCTCGGACGTCGGTGGAAGTGCCCAGGACGAACGGATCTTGTCCTGGCCTCGCCGCTGGCGAAGTCAGCCGGGTTGTTGATGATGAACTCAAAGTCGGCATCGCGTTTGCGAACGGTGACATCCACATCCAGCGCTTTTGACTGGAGCGTGAAATCGACATCTTCGATCGGCGAGACAGCGGCCGTGGTGGTTTGGGAAAGAACATATTTCCCTGGGACCGCCAAAGAGATGCGGTAATCGTGGCCGACCACCAGTCCTGATAAATCGTACGCCCCGACGGAACTGGTTTTGACCACATAGAGATAAACGGGATCGGTGGGGTGAAGACCGTTTTTCGTGTCGTCATAGGCCACCACCGTGGCGCCCACCAACACTTGGGGAGGGAAACTTCCGTTTATATACGGTTCCTCGAATGATCCCAGCCCCTGTGCCCAGGGCGAAGTCCCTTGTGACGGCCGTCGGGTGGGTGACCTCCAACAATTTGACATCCGGCACATAGCCGGGAGCCACCGCGGTGATCCGGAACGATCCTTTGGCAGAGCGGGAGGTGTAGCTTCCGTCCGCCCCGGTGGTCAATGTTTTGGTTTCCAATCACAGGGGCTTTTGACGGTGACCGAAGCGTTGGGGAGGGGCGCCCCGCCTGTGCCGGTCACCACGCGGAAAGTGTGGCGCCGGCCCCGACCGATTCGTCCAGGTTAAAATCCTGAACCGTGATCGACCCGTTCGCCCCCGTGCGCCTTGAACCTTGGATGGCGGATAATTGGGGTTGTCAATACGGCGATAAAGGTCGTGTTGGTTTCAGCCCCAGAATTCTGTAGGAGAAATGAAAACCGTCGAATAAGGTTTTGAAGGGAGCCCAATTTCCCCGGCCACTGCCGCTTGAAGGAGGATATCATCGTTGTCATCGAATTCATCCGGACGAGGGGTCACGAGGCCGACGGCTGGATCTCCCGTCCGTGTTGAAGAGTGTGACGAGAGGGATAAACTTTATGAAGTTGTCGAAGTTTCCCCCAGGGCGGCGAAGTCGCTCTCGCGGAAAATATTGGCGGCGGTGAGATCTCCTTTAAGGTGGCGTTCCATTGGCTGTTCCGGCGGGTGGCGAGGTCCACGGGAACGACATTAATCGTAGACCCTTGGACGAACACGCTTTCAATCGCCTTATCATCAGAAACGATCACGTTTTTTGGCCACAAAGAGGGGATAAGAATTGGTAGGAGGTCTCTCCGGGCTGAAACTCCTCATTGCGGAGGAGATAGAAATCACCGCCTGGCGATTCAACGTTGCCAGGGCAGAACCCCTCATATCCGGGTCCATTGGCCATTGTCGCCCAACGCCTGGTAGCAATCCGTTCGGTTGGTCGCCCCCGTCATGAGGTCCGACAGTTTCGGGCCCAGTTTCGACCCGGCGGGAGGAAGACGGCTCGAAGGGCCCGTCCTTGTCGGGGCTGGGACGGCCCAAGGGGAACGTCGGGGTCCAAAGACCCAGGTTCACCCGGGGGAGAACTTTAGTTCCGTTCACCGTGTGAACTTCAACATAGGCGTCTTGTTCGGCCACTACGTTCACTGTCACTTGCTCGATGGGATTGGCCAGATCAAAATCGCCCCACCCGTTGGCGCGGATTTGATAGGTCCCCGGTAACAATCCTCCAATGACGTAGCTCCCATCCCGGCTGATATTGCCGTACCCCCATCCATTGCCGCTTTTCATCCCGGCATTAATGCTCGCCCCGCTTCCCATGCCCGGGGTATAGAGGCTTCCATCGGGTTTATACAAAAATCCCTTGATTCGTCCCGCTTTGGCGAATTTGAAATTCAGGGGGATGGCGCCGATTAATCCTTCCGTAACGACCAGCTGTCCCTGGCCGCCGCCCTCTCGCACCACGCCCCAATATTTCGATTGGACGTTGACCCAGTAACTTCCTGTTCCGATGGCCAGATCGAAATCAAAGGTCGATGCGGGGCCCCGTTGAACTGCTTGTATCCACCGCTGCATCCGTGTCCACTGCTGCAGTCTTGCAGAGTGACCAGAATGGGGTCCGAGCTCAAATTGACGGCTTCAGGGAAGGCCAGGTGCATATGCACCGTGTGGTTCGCGCTGGGCTGAATCGTATTGACCACCACCGTCACGGAACTGAGGCCGAGATCTGTTCCCTGGGAATTATAAACATGCACACTGGGCGTCGTCGTCGAGTCGATGGTGACCCGAAGGTCGTCCTGGTGTGGGCTGGAACCGCAGGTGTTGTTCCAATCGAACCCGAATTGTTTGTCAGCCCCGGCGTTGTATTGCACTCCCTCGGAGGTAAAAGGAGACCACACATTTAAGACATAATTTCCCGGCGGGAGTCGGTGAGTGTCGCGTTGCCCGACGTTGCGTCCGCCATGGTGTTGGCCAATCCGGGATTGGACCTGTTCGAAAAGCGTCCGAGCAATTCTGAGCGGGATTGGTGTGCCACGATTTTCCGTCGGGCCAAAGGTTGATGTTGCCCCCTGGCAAAGGATCGCCGTTTTGGTCAACCACAGAGACAGGAATGACCCCTGTCCCGGGGCTTGCCTGTTGGAGCTGAATTTTCACTTTCAGGGGCGCGCTGGCGTTGCTAAAGACGATGTCTTTCGGTCCCACAGACGCTCCGCGGGTTTCCGCGGCGAGGCTGGTATATCCCTGAAAACATCCGGATGGGTTGCATCCGGCATAAACTTGAGCGTAGTACGTGGTTCCTTCCGTTAATCCATAAAAAGTGAATCGTCCGTTTTGGTCCGTCTGTCCCCACGATCCGGGACCGTTGGGGCTTTGGTAACTGACCCCCACAAAGGGAATGGGCACGTTGTTGGTGGAGGTCACCACTCCTTGAAGACTGGCGTCTCCGGTGGGCTGATTTCCGTTCTGGCGGTCGACGGTTTCAGGGGGAAGTCCTCCAGCGAGGTTGAGGGGATAGGGGCCGACGCTTCCATCTTTGGCCAAGGCATTCGCCACTTTGGTTTCATTCCCTTTATTGAGGACAGGGTCATGGGCGCTGACCCGATAGGTGTTCGGGCCGGCGGGGGAACGTTCGAAGGTCAGCGCGGGCAGGCCCCGCTTCCGTCCGTCAGGCAGGCTCCTGGCCACATCCTCTCGGTTCGCGCCGTTCACCACTTGGCCAAACAACATGCTGTTGGGACTGGCGTTGGTCACGCTGGCGGTGACCGTGCCGGCCACGGATCCTCCGGAACGGAGAACCAAATTGAGGGGAGCGGGCGTCCCGGAGGCCGTCACATGGTGGTGCATCGCCGGGTCGGGACTTGAAAATTGATTGCGCAGGGTGGGGGTGAACCCGTCCTTGGTGGGAAAAATCTCGTAATTGAGCCCATCGGTCAAGCTGATGTCAACGGTTCCGTTCACCGTCACTCCCACGCGGCTGTTGACGGCGTCGGGCCCGTTGTTCGTGAAGACCAGGGCGTAGATCGTGGCGCCATTGACGTTTTGGTCGGCTTCATTTTTGACATTCACTTGAAGTGTCACGGAAGCGAACAGGGATGTCGAGGCAAGGAGAAACGGTGAGTGAGGCGATCCATTGGCGCATTGGGCGACCTCCGAACAATAACGTGGGGACTTCAAGGAAGTTTAATCGAGATTCCAATCTTGTCAAGGGTCTTTTTATAAAAAGGTTTTTCCGTCGGATGCTCCATCTGGTATAATGCCCCTCTAAACTATGCCCTTGGATCCAAAACTCCTCGATGCGCTAAACCCTCCCCAACGGGAAGCCGTGACCCATGGGGAAGGGCCCTTGTTGATCCTGGCCGGGGCGGGGTCGGGGAAGACCCGCGTCATCACCTACCGCATCGCCCACTTGCTGTCGGAGGGGGTTCCGGCATGGAACATATTGGCCGTGACCTTTACCAACAAGGCCGCGGCCGAAATGCGCCATCGGGTCGACTCGCGTGTGGGGGGCGTTGGGCGGGGGGTGTGGATCTCGACCTTCCACTCTTTCTGCGCCCAATTCTTGCGGGTGGAAGCCCGCGCCGTGGGACTCGATCCCCATTACGTCATCTATGACGACGGGGACCAAACCCAGGTGCTCAAGGAGGTCCTTCGTGAATTAAGCTCGACGAGAAGAAATACAAGCCCAACCAGGTCTTGAACGTTATTTCCCGGGCCAAGGATGATCTTTTGGACGCCGATTCCTACGCCATCCACGCCATGGCCCAAAACGATCCCTTCCGCCAGATGGTGGCCACGCTTTACAGCCACTACCAAAAAAAGATGAACAAGGCCAACGCCTTGGATTTCGGCGATCTCATCATGCGCACGACCACCGCTCTGCGTGATAACGAACCGCTTGAGCGAAATACCAGGCCCGCTTCCGGCACGTCATGGTGGACGAATACCAGGACACCAACCACGCGCAATATCTATTGGCGAAACACCTGGTGGCGCCTCCCAAAAACCTGTGCGTGGTCGGAGACGACGACCAATCGATCTATTCTTTTCGCGGCGCCGACGTCCGCAACATCCTTGAATATGAGCGGGATTATTCCGGAGCGAAAGTGGTGAAACTCGAACAAAACTATCGTTCCACTCAGCCCATCTTGACGGCCGCCCACAACGTGATCTCAAAAAACAAATACCGGAAAGACAAAAAGCTTTGGACGGACAAGGGGGAAGGAGAGCCCGTTTTATTTCAGGAATTCGCCGACGAACTTCAAGAGGCGGCGTTTATTGCGAGAGAATCCGCTCGGTATTTGGCCTCGGGCCGACAACGGTCGGACATCGCCGTCTTCTATCGCACCAACGCCCAATCCCGGGTTTTAGAAGACGCTTTTCGTCGCGAAAATATTCCCTATACGCTGGTGGGGAGCGTGCGGTTCTATGAACGCATGGAAGTCAAAGATGTGTTGGCCTATCTCCGCGTGGCTGTGAACCCCGCCGATTCCGTGGCGATCAAGCGCATCATCAATCCCGAGGCCGCCCATCGGCTGGATAACTTGCAGGAACTGGTGAACGCCTCCAAGGAATTTGAGGAAGCGTCGGAAGACAAAACCGTGGGTTCTTTCTTAGAGAAAGTGTCGTTGGCTTCTGGGTTGGACGCGCTGAAAGAAGACGGCGGGTCCGTGACCCTTATGACCGTTCACTTGGCCAAAGGCTTGGAATTTCCCATCGTCTACGTCACGGGTTTGGAGGAAGGCCTTTTCCCCATCGGCGAATCCGCTTTTGATGAGAAGGAACTGGAGGAAGAACGTCGACTGGCCTACGTGGCCATTACCCGGGCCCGGGAGCATTTGATGCTCACCGCCGCCTCTTCCCGCCGGATTTATGGCCGATCCCACTGGAACGTGCCCTCCCGGTTCGTGACCGAGGCCGGGCTCATTGAGGCGCCGATCCAGCGTCCCTCCCCCTCTCCCGCCACCCCCTGGGGCCGGGAACCGAGCTCCTTTTCGCCGTCCAACGTTGGTTCCGGTTCTGGTGTGCCCATTGGGTCATATGATCCGGATGAGGAATCCGCTGTTCCGGCATCGGGAATGTCAAAGGGCCCCCACCCCTTGCGGATGGGTCAACGGGTCCGGCACCCCCTCTTCGGCGAAGGCAAGATTTTGGACAAGTCCGGCACCGGCGAAAATGTCAAAGTCACCGTCCTCTTCGACTCCGGCGCCCGGAAACAAATTCTGGCTCGTTACGCGAATTTTGAGCCCGTCGTTTAGCAACCATACCCCCGATCCCATCGGGGCAAAACACTGAAAGAGGGGGTGCCTCCATGGGCAGACGGAAGAAAAAGATGAAGTCTTTGGCCGCCCGAAGCGAGGCGACGGCGGCCCTCGGGGAAGGCCGTGGGCGCGGGGGATTGTGGCTGGCCGCGTTGCTGGCCCTGGTGGGATTCCTTCTCTATGGACAGACGCTCCATGCGCCGTTTATCCTGACGATGCCCACAAAGTTCAAAACAATCCGGATATTCGGATCGATCATCTCTCCCAGGCCTTTTCCAAACTGATCTACCCCTATTCCCCCAAAAGGACATTCGTCCGAAATGATCCCAGTCGGCCGGTCACGTTTTTGACCTATACGTTGAACTACTATGTCGGAAAACTCGATCCTTTCGGGTATCGTGTCATCAATCTTCTTGGTCATGTGGGAGTGGGGTTTCTCCTGTTCCTTTTATCGCGGCGCCTGTTTTTTCTGCTTTTCGGAACGGAACAATCGGTTCTGTCGTTCCTCCTCGTGCTCTTTTTTGTGGTGCATCCGGTCAACGCGATTGTGGCGCTCTACACGTTTAACCGGTCGGACATCCTCGCCGCGCTCGCGTCCGTGGGCGCGATTTTGCTGTTTCTCAGGCCAAAACCGCTCACCCCCTCGCGATACGTGGGGATGGTCGCGCTCTTTGTGATAGGGCTCGATCGAACAATCCGTCGCCGTGCTCCCGGCGATCTTATTGTTGGTCGACTATGTTGTCGTGCACCGATGCGATTGAATTCTTTCCGCGCCCAGGTCCGGCTTCATCTTCCTTTCTGGATTGTTTTAGGGCTCTATTTCGCCGCGCGGGCGGCGTATTTCGGGAGTATCGGCGACCTCGAGGCGGAGTCGCCGTGGGATCGCTGGCCCTACGTTGTCACTCAGATCGTCTCGCTGGTCCGCTACCTCCAATGCGTCTTCGTCCCAGCGGGACTGTCCCTCGATCACATGCCCAAACACTACGATTCACTCGCGGAGCCGGCGATTCTCTTGTCGGCCGCCGGGCTTTGGTTCTCGCGGGCGGGGTGGATGGTGGTCAGAAAAGGGACGGCTGTGTCGCGGTTGGTTTTGTTTTCCGTTCTCTGGTTTTTGATCCAACTGGCGCCTTCGTCGTCTTTTACCGACCACGACGGCCTTTGCGGAAAATCGGTTGTATCTATCCCAATACGGACTTCTGCTCATTCTTATCCTCGGATACTGTGCCGTTTTTCGGGTTGATATGAGTCGGCTGTTTCGGGCAGGAACGCACCTCTTGTGCGTGGGACTGATGGGAATTCACCTGGCGTTCTTCGGATGGTTGGCCTACCACCGGGGGAACCTTTTCAACGACCCGTTTGCCCTGTGGGAAGATGTGCTCCGGGTTTATCCCAAGCAACCGCGGGCCTTGTACAGCCTGGGCTATCTGTACAATGAGAAAAAAGACTTCGACAAATCTCTTTCGTATTACCTCAAAGCGGTGGAGTGTGACCCCCACTACGCCGAGGCATTAAACAACATCGGGTTGATTTATGCCCGTCGTTGGGAGACGGAGAAAAGCATCGAGTATTTTCAGAAATCCATCGATGCGGTACCGCGCGAAATCAGCTACTGCAACCTCGGCCGAGCGTATATGAATCTCAAGCAGTATCCGGACGCGCTGGCCACCTTTGATCGCGCGATCGCGTTGGATCCTTCCTCCGCCCTTGGCTATACGCTCAGGGGCCGCCCCTGGTATGAACGGGAAGGACTTCTCTCGAGCGCTCCAGAATTACGATCAGGCGTCCGCGCTCTCTCCCGACTTCTATGAGCTTCAGAACAACCGAGGATTGCTCCTCCTGGCGGAAAAGAAATACGACCAAGCCATCGCGCATTTTGAGAAGTCGATCGCGGGTCAGCCCACTTTTGCCGAGGCCTACTACAATGCGAGCGTGGCCTACGCCGAAGCGGGACTTTCGGAGAAATCTCAAGAGTTTCACGAAAAGGCCTGTTCTCTTGACCCGCAATATATTTTCAAGCCCGTTCGCGCCGGAGCGGATTTTATGCAGGGGGGGGGTCTTACAGCTCCCGCCGAACATAGAGAAATATCTTCATCCCTCCGCTCCCCCGGTCCGATAGGGGAAGCGGGGATAGATTCAAACAGGAGAGTGTGATGATTCAATTGGAGTTTTCCAGCGGAGTATCGAAAGTTGGTGGAAGCCTGTATCTGGCGGATTGGGTCGCGAACGCCCACAAGGTTCCCGATTCGATAACGAATCCCTATTCCCTTGAACAAAAGATATATAAAAAAGCCCAGGCGGCAGGATGTGGGGATTTGGTGGTTTACGGCGAAAAAGAGAAAACGTTCTTCCCCTCCCGGAAGTTGGAGGAGAAGGGCCACGACGTGTTGGACGAATACGACGAAGAAACCTTTTGGGAGGGATTGGTCAGCCGGCTGGCCATCCGCGATATCGAGGAAGAACGCGGCCCCGACGCTTTAGAAAAATGTCGCCGGAGGAACGGCTCCGCGTCATCGGTGAAATGGAAGAACGCTACCAAACCGAAAGTGAAACCCATGGCATTGATCGGTTGGAGATCGTCGAAGAATAAACGGGGAAAGGGAAATGAATAAAAACGAAGGATTAATACGAATCATGTCATCTGCACGGATATTGCTGTTGGGGGCGGGTCTCTTTTTGACCGGTTGCATTCACCCTTTTAAACAGAGGTTCTCGACTTCCCACGATGTGAATTTCAGTGAGGTCGATGGATTTGCCGCGCTGTCTGAGGCGGTCTATGAAAGCGATTCGGTCATTCAAGCGGTTTGCGCGGGGCAGGGATACTCGTCGGTCGTTGTCAAATCGTTTCCCGATCGGGAGACCCGCTATTTCCTGGCCACTGACACCACCACCCATCGTCATTTGATCTCCGTTCAGGGAACCGCCAATCTCAAGAACGCCCTTCTCGATATTGAATATGACAAGACAAAAGACCCCCTGATTGAGATTCCTTTGCACAGGGGGTTTCACGTGGCGGCGCAGGGCCTCTACAATGACGCGATTCTTCGCATGAACAAAGAGTATTCCATTTCACTCACGGGACATTCTTTGGAGGAGCGGAAGCCGTGGTTTTGGGATGTATTTGAAAACTCAAGGCTGGCAGGTGTCTCGGGTCGTGACCTTTGGTCAACCGAAAGTGACCGACGCCGACGGCGCTAAAAAGTTTCGGGACCTTCCGTTGGTTCGCATCGTCAACGTGAACGACCCCGTGCCTCTTGTGCCGCCGTTGGAAATAAAATATCTCAAAAAACCCTACGCCCACTTGGGCGTCGAGGTAACGCTGTTGGACGGGCCCTTCTACAGTTATTTGGAGGAGGGGAACAACGCGGACGGGGTTGGATTGGCCTTCTGGGAATCTTTAAAAAGCACCGACCAGGTCAAAGCAAATCTTCTCAGCACTTTATGGCGACTTACCGCGTCCATCTCCTGCCGAAAGTTTCTTGGCCGCGATGGAAGTCCCTATGCGGATCGGATGGAGCATTTTAAAGAGCCGACACCAAAATGATTGCCAGCCGGTTGTCCACATTGAAGTTCCATATCTGATAAAATCATTCCCATGTCATTAAACGAAAAAGACGTGAACCATGTGGCGCGATTGGCGCGGTTGGCTCTTTCCGATGTGGAAAGGGTTAAATATTTGGGGCAGTTGGGGAGGATTTTGGAACACATTCGGTTCTTTCCAAATATGACACCAAAATGTTCCGGCCACGACCCACGTCATTCCCCTTTCGAACGTGTGGCGGGAGGATGAGGCCAACT
>JADKHR010000003.1 GCA_016721625.1 Elusimicrobiota bacterium | reverse complement strand
GGAAGTGCGTTCCTGCCGTGTCCGCTAACCCGCCGTTTTGATGATCTTGCTGTCGGGCGTTCACAACAGTGCACGTCGGCGGCCAACACGAGCTTGTCATGCAAAGGGGATCTCGAAAGAAGAGAATCCATTTCGTCCAAGCAGTCCAAGCGACGCCCAGGTTGGGACTCTGCTGCTGGATGGATTCGCGGAAAGAGGCTTTCGCGTCGAACCCATCTTCGCCTTCAAGGCGTCAAAAACGATGCTGCTTCCGCCGAAATCCATCATGGTTGCCGCAATGTTCCAGCGCGGTGTCGGGGCCGTATAGCCTTGAAATCCATTCCCACCATGCCCTCATCTGGGCTGGGGCCCGCCAGAAGTTGTCCATGGGGAAAACGTCGACGGAATTTTCCGAACGCGCCTCGCTGAATGTAGGCTTCAGGTTGGTGCCCAGGCCCAGTCCTCCTGGATGAACGGAAGATACGTCACCTTCACGGCGAGGTTCATCGGAAGATGGCGTCCGCGTTGATGCGTTATAGTAGAGGAAAGGAGAGATAATGACCGGATTGAACCCGACGACCCCGGAGACTTGGGCGAAAGCTCCTGCGCCCTAATGCAAGCCGCCGAACATCGGTCATTCTGAGAGATAGCTCACGCCGCGCCTCGCCCCAAACGTGGGTCAGCCCCACCATCTCCGCTGTGATTTTGCTGACCAGGTCGGCCTGTCTACCCGGGCGTGAGCGTGTCGAAGTTCTTCAGAGAATCCTCGTCCCCAATGAAGGCCGCCAGGTCAGATGGAACCTTGCCGACGGTGGCTGAGATATCCGCTACCAACATCAGCGACCCAGTCCGCCGGACCTGTTCCGGCGTGGGGTTATGGAAGAAGATGTTCTGGTCGTCGGCCAACGCTGTCAAGGCGTCGCCCATGCCCAGCGCCCGGGTCCCGCGGATCGAAGCGGGAATCTTGCCGCCATGGCGGGGAGAGCCCCTGCCAGAAGAAGAATGAGAAGCTGCTCCATGTGTGGATCTCCAATTTAAGGTTGAGGTGACGAACCCACCAGCGCTAGAGGATCAGAGTCGATCGCCAGGAGAAGACGGAAACCCCTGCCGCCAATCGCGTGGCAGGGACAGAAGGATAGTCCGTGCTCACCTGCCCGTGATGGGTCGTAAAGAGTGTCCACGTCGTGGTGATATCCGCGAGGTCGGGAACCCGAAACGAGTTTCAGTTTTCCGACCGCTTCGTTCAGATCCAGAACCCCACGCCACGTGGTGAATGGCGTCATCGATCACGACAACTCCGGAAATCGACCCGGTCAAAACAACTGAATAAGCCCCGGTTTCACGGAATATCAAGAAGTCCGCTCGCCAAGGCCCCGTCACGCCTTTCAGCAACCGGGCCAGGCCGAGATTGATGGGGAGAGAAGTCGTCCCGCGCGATTTTCCCGTCCGCCAAACCCAGGTGAATTTTTCTAAGGTTCCGGATCACCACCTTAGCGCGCATCGTCCAGGGCTACCTTATCTCCGATTTCGGACAGGAGGCTATCGCTCGAGCCGGAAGACGCCCCAATCCCAGGGAAGCCTGCTGGATGGCCCCGCGAAGTGAGGGGCGCCGGATCCACCATGGTCGGTGGTCAAATTGGAAACCAATTGCCCGATGTTGGGACCCGCCAAACCCATAGCCGCCAGTACGGAGCCGGAAAAGAGCGTCCGAATTCCCGGGATCGGCCGCGATGGCCCGGGTAAAGTAGTCCTGCGCCGTGGCGTATTCTCCCCGCGCCAACGCCGATTGAACGTCCGACACCAAACTCTGGGCGTCGCCGGTCCCTCCTTGTGCAGCCCGTCCCCGAAGAAGTTATTGTTTGGCAACCGGCAAAACCAGAACCCTGGCCAACAAAACTGAAGGATCCGAACAATTCTTCGCATGGTCGCTTCCTCTCAGTCCGCGCTTAAAACGCGGTTTAAACATGGGATAGGCAAAGCAAACAACCTCGAACAAGCATAGACTAAGAACGCCGGAATTTCAATAAAAAGCCGAGCGAAACCCGCTCGGCTTTTCTGAAAAAGCAATCTGTCTTGGTCAGTCCCGCCCCACACATTATTCTTCAAGTGTTGTCCCTCCCCTTGGATAAGGGGAGGGTATGGGAGGGGTGGGTTTTCGGTGTGGCCGTTAAGCCTCCACAGCCAACAACCCCGCGCAGTTTAGTCCCTTCCTGCCAAGAAGCCAGGTATTTCTCCTGTTCCGGGTAAGGGTATCGACGCTGACCCGCATGGCGGCCAATTTGAGGCGCGGATGTTGCGGTCAATATCCACGGGCACGCTGGACTTTTTGGCCAGGCCCTTGGCGTTCTTCACCACATATTCCGCGCAGTGGGCTTGGTTGGCGAAGGGCTGTCCATGACACTGGCCGGGGCACCTTCGGCGGAAGTCAGGTTGATCAGCCGACCTCGCCCAGCACGTGAATGCGGCGTCCGCCGGGCAGGGTGTATTCGTCGACGAAGCGACGCGCTCGGCGCTTCCTTGCCAGATTGGCCAGGGCGGGATGTCGATCTCCACGTTGAAGTGGCCGGAGTTGGCCAAGATGGCCCCCGTCTTTCGTTTTCAGAAATGCTCCGCCGCGATGACGGAAATGTTGCCCGTGACGGTGATAAAGATGTCGCCCTTGGCGGCGGCCTGCCTCGTGGGCATGACCATGAACCCGTCCAGGGCTTCCAGCGCGCGGAACGGATCGATCCGTCACCCACCACGTGGGCGCCCAGGTGACCCCGGGCCCGGCTCGCGATGCCACGGCCGCACCAACCGTATCCGGCGAGCACCACCGTCTGCCCGCGAAGCAGCACGTTGGGGCGCAGGATGCCGTCGAGGTGGATTGCCCGGTCCCGTAGCGGTTGTCGAACATGTGTTTGGTCGATACGTCGTTCACGGCGATGATGGGATCTCCAACACCCCGTCTTTCTCCATGGCGCAATCGGATGACTCCGGTGGTGGTTTCCTCGGTGCCGCCGATGACCTCCGGCAGTTGGTCCCGCCGCCCTTTGGAGGACCCCACCATCCGCGCCGTCGTCCATGGTGATCTGGGGATGATGGTCCAGCGCGCGTAGATGTGCTTGTAATAGGTTTTATTATTCTCGCCTTTTGATCGCGCAAAACCCGGATGCCGTGGTTTTTGACCGAAGGCCGCAACTTCGTCCTGGGTCGACAGCGGGTTGGAGACCAGAGGACCACGTCCGCCCCGCCTTCCTTCCAGGGTGATGGCGAAGTTGGCGGTCTCCGTGGTCACATGGAGACAGCAGGACATGCGGATCTTTTTGAAGGGCTTTTGTTTTTTGAACGCGCCCGGATGAGGCGCAGAACGGACATCCCCGCTCCGCCCAGGTGATGAGGTTTTCCCCCGCGTTGGCGAGGCGTAAATCCTCGACGTCGTATTTCATGGGTTAGATCCTCGCGGATTTCTTGGGTTCGGCGGCTTGTTCGTCTTCTCCCAATAAAAATCCGCGTCCTCGTGGCCAGCGGCGTAGGAAGCGGTTTTCCGGTAGAAGGGCCGGCGCAGTTTAAGGTAATCGATGATGCCCCGGGGCGTCAACGGAACACGTCCCGGACCAAGGTCTGCAAGCGGGCCTCGGGCAGCGAGGCCGGTGCCGTCGGTGTCCACCATAACGCTCACGGGGTCCGCCACGCCGATGGAGTAGCGAGCTGGACCGTAGTGGCGGGCCAAGCCCGCGGCCACGATGTTCTTGGCCACGTGGCGCGCCATGTAACAGGCGGACCGGTCTGCCTTCAGGATCCTTGCCGCTAAAAGCGCCACCACCGTGGGGAGCCCAACCGCCGTAGGTGTCCACGATGATCTTTCGCTTGGTCACGCCCGTGTCCCCTCCGGGCCCGCCGACGACGAATTTGCCCGTGGGGTTCACAAAGATTTCGTTTCTTTCTCCAACATGTTTCTTCGGAAGCACGGGGAGGACCACTTTCGCGATCATCTCTTCCCGCGCGACGTTGGTGATCTTTCCCCCGATCCGGTCCAGGATGGACTCGTCGTGTTGGCTGGAGAGGACCACCGCGTCGATCCGGCGGGGCCGCCCGTCTTCGTACTCCACCGTCACTTGGGATTTCCCGTCCGGTCCTAGATAAGGGAGGATTTTCTTTTTTCGAACTTCCGCCAAGCGGCGGGTGAGGTTGTGAGAAGCTGATCAGCGTCGGCATGAGCTCTTTGGTTTCGTCGCAAGCGAACCCCACCATCAGGCCCTGGTCCCCTGCGCCCCCCGTATCGACGCCCTGGGAAATGTCCGGCGACTGGCGTCCGATGGCGTTCAAAATCCCGCAACTGGCGGAATCAAACCCAAACCGACGATCGGTGTAGCCGATCTCCGCCACCACGGACCGGACCAGGGACGGCACTCCACCCAGGTTTTAGGTCGTGATCTCGCCGCCCACCACCACGAGCCCTGTGGGTGACGAAGGTCTCGCAGGCCACCCGGCCGTGGGAATCTTCCGTCAAAATCGCATCCAACACCGCGTCCGAAATTTGGTCGCACACCTTATCGTGGGTGCCCCTCCGTCACCGACTCAGAAGTAAAACATATTTATCACGACGCATCGTGGAACTCCTTTGAGGAATTAGCTTTGTAGTGACTTTGTGCTGGTTTTTCGGGAAAGCAGATTCTGCCACCAGATTTGTTGGATTATCCACAAACCAGGTCAGGTCGAAAAAGATCCTCACCTTCCGTGATGCCAGCAGGACTTGGCTAGGGGAGAAGGCAGTCGCGCGCCGTCGGCTAAAACTTGGTCCGCCCGATGCGGCAGTCGGAGCCGATGACCACCTTGAGCCCAGGAGGCTTCTTTCCAGTTCGGGCGCCGATGCGGCGCCTTCCAAAACGACGCAATCCGACAGCCGCGCGTCTTCCTCGATGCGGGCCCCGCTCCGATGGTCACCCGCCCCGCCAACGTCACCTGAGCGCCCAAGCGGACCCCTTCGCGACCACCCCCGTCCCCATCCGCACGCCCGCCCCCACGACGGCGCCCTGCCCCAGATGCATCCCCTCGGGAACGCGTCCCGGAGGCCACAGGCCCATCTCCTGCAGGTCCGCGTGGGTGCGCCAATAGGTTTTCAGGGTCCCGATGTCGGACCAGTAGCCCCGGTGGAAAAACCGGCCACGCGAAAGCCTTCCCAGCAAGGCGGGAAATATTTCCCGCTCAATGGAAACCGCCGCCCCAGGGGATCCGTTCCACCACCCGGGGCTCAAACAACTAATATCCCGCGTTCACCCGCGCCTTTTCATGAACCTCCGCGGTTTCCGTCGCCGGGGTTTCTCCAAAACCGCCGGATCAGGCCTGCGCGTCGCTTTCTACCAACCCGTAGGCCGCGGGATTGTCCACGGCCACCTAAGGCCAGCGTGGCGTCGGCCTTGGCCTTCCGGTGGGTCTCGGCCAGGGCTTTCAGGTCGAAATCGCTCAACACATCGCCGTTCAAAATGAACGCCGGCCCGTTCAAATGGTCCAGAGCGTGGCGAATGGCGCCCCCCGTCCCCAGAGGCTCTTTCTCCAAAGAGTAAATGAACTTCACGCCCCACTCCTTGCCTGTCCCCAACTGCCGTCGAAAGGCGGTCGCCTTGTGCCCCAACCCCAACACCACTTCCCGCACCCCAAACTTTTTCAAGAGGTCGATCTGGTAGGCAATAAAGGGCCGGTTCAAAATCGGCAAGAGCGGCTTAGGCCGATCCACCGTCAAGGGCCTCAAGCGTGTTCCCAACCCTCCCAGCAGAATAAGAGCTTTCATAACCCCTCCATCCATCGGGCGGCGCCCAGCAAATCCTCTACGAAAGGAATTCCTTTCGGAAGTCCGGCCTTTTCCTTCACCCCATAGCCCGTCCCAACCAGGATGGGCTGAACTCCGGCGGATTGGGCCGCCTGAACGTCGATCAATTTATCCCCCACCATAAAAGAACGGGAGAGGTCGATCTTCAAATCCTTTCCGCCCTTAAGATCAAACCTGGCCGCGGTTTTCGGCACTGCACCCATCGCCGGGCCCATGGGGCAAAAGTAAAATCCGGCGATCTCAACGCCCAAGCCGTGAAGATCTTCGGCCACCTGGGCATGCAGGGCGCGAACATCCGCCGCCCCGTAATACCCCCGCGCCACCCCCGATTGGTTCGACACCACCACCAGCCGGAACCCCAGCCCCGCCATTTTCCCCATCCCGTCCACGGCCCCCGGAATCCATTCCCAATCCGCGCTGATACACATAGTCTTTTTCGACATTCACCGTCCCGTCCCGATCCAGAAAAACCGCCGCCCCGCCGGTCTTCCGCCCCCGATCTTTCCCTTCATAACGAGGTCACAAACACGCGAACGGGGTGGAAACAATGCGATCCGTCAACCGCCGAACCTCGGCGCCGTTGTGCACCACGAGGCCCCAGTCACATTTTCGCTCCTGAATGAAGTCGGTGAGAGATCGCAGGTCGTAATGGGTCAATGTCTGGGCGTGCTTGATCTCAATGGGAACGGTTCCGAAGTTTCCCTCCAAAACGAGGTCCACCTCCCCCCCCGCGTAGGTTCGGTAATAATACGCTTCATGGGGAACCCCCTCCATGGCCAGCCCGCGAAGAAGTTCTTCAGTGACGAGCCCCTCCCAAGAGGCTCCCATTCGAGGATGGGCCATGAGCGAAGCGAGATCATTCACCCGAATGAAGTGATGGAGAATGCCCGTGTCTCGAAGGAAGCCTTTCGGATGCTTCACCAGGCGGCGGAGAGGCCTTGCCATAAGCGGGAGATTTCGCCAAAGATAAGAACCTTCCGCAATCCCCAAATACTCCTGGGCCGTCACGGAAGAGATGCCCAGCGCCCGCCCCAAGTCGGCACAGTTCACGATCGACCCCGAAAATCCCGCCAACTGTTGAGAAAACAGTCGAAATTTGGCCTGGTTCAATCCCGGAAATAGCCGCGCCACATCCCGTTGAATATAGGTCTGAAAATAATTTTCCATCCAAGCCGTCCGAAAGGCCGCCCCGCGTCTCACCCACGGCTCGGGATACCCCCTTTAACCAATAGGAGTGAATTTGCGAAAGGGTGAGCCGGGGCTTCAGAGATTCGAAATCTTGTGCCGTGACCTTCCCACCCTTCAACAACGAAGCCAATGGCGGCCGTTGCCCTCCATAGGCCTCCAGGCAGGAGAGGGGCGCCATCTCAATGATCGCCACGCGCCCGGCCAGAGTTTCCGAAACATTACGAACGAGCGCGGGAGAGCTGGACCCCGTTATAACAAACCGCCCCGCCCCTTCGGTGCTCGTCAATGGCCACGCGCAACGCGCTAAAAACCGGCGGATGAACCTGAGCCTCATCCAAGGCCACCTGCCGGGGATTCAGCCGAAAGAAAAGGTCCGGATCGCGGGAGATCACCTCGAAATCGGCCGACCGTTCCAAGTCGAACCGCCGCCACGGCTTCGCAGACCTAGGAGGGTGGTTTTTCCGCACTGCCGCGGCCCGAGCACCGCCACGCAAGGGAACTGTTTGAGGCGATCCAAAAGAAGCCGCTCGTAGGCTCTTTTCATATGTCTAATTATTAAACATTATGTTTAATAATTCAATCTATCGGTTTACCCACCGACCGGATATGCGCATAGGTCTTGGCCAATCCGTCAGCCAACCCCACCGTCGGTTTCCAACCCAACACCCGCGCCGCTTTGGAGATATTCAAAACGCTTCGAAAGAGTTCCCCCGCCCGGGCGGGTTTTGGTTCAAACGTCGAGGGCCCCGGATGGCAAGAGCTCAAGATTTCAAACAACCGATGAACGTCGGTGGGCTTCCCGGTTCCGATATTAATAGATTCCCCTTCCCCCTTGGAGAGCGCCGCCACGTTGGCGCGAACCACGTCGCCCACATAAACGTAGTCTCTCATTTGTCGCCCGTTCCCGTAAACGAACGCCGGCTCCCCCGCCAGCAACCGATTGCAAAATATCGCCACCACCCCCGCCTCCCCATGGGGATCCTGCCGAGGCCCATAAACGTTGCCATATCGCAAAACGGTGAACGGCAATCCGTGCAGGGCGCGATAGGTCCGCAGGTAATGTTCCCCGCCAATTTCGTGACCCCGTAGGGAGAAAGCGGCCGGGCGGATCGCTTTCGATCGCCGGACGACGGCACTCCCCATAATAAGTCCCGCCCGATGCCGCGAAAATAAATTTCTTAACCCCATGGGCCCGCGACAATTCCAAAAGATTCAAAAAGCCCCAACACGTTCACCCGCGCATCGAACAACGGGTCCGCCACGCTCCGCCGAACATCCATCTGGGCCGCATGATGATTCACCACATCGAATTTCTCTTTCCTAAACAGGCGAACCAATCCCGCACCTTGAATATCCGCTTTGACAAACCGGGCCTCGGAATTGAGGTTGGCCTTCTTTCCTGAGGAAAGGTTGTCCACCACCGTCACCCGGTGCCCCGCCCCCACATAAGCGTCCACCACGTGAGACCCAATAAACCCCGCCCCCGGTCACCAAACCCGCATCAATAGGCTCCTTGCCGGCCAAACACCGTGGGGATTGTTTTCAGCAAAATCTTCAGGTCCAACCCGGGCGACCAATGCTCGATGTAAAAGACGTCGAGTTCGATCATCTCCTCGTAGGACAGTTGCGCCCGGCCGCTCACCTGCCAGAGCCCGGAGATGCCCGGGAGCACGTTCAGTCGTTTCCGCGCCCACTCGTCGTTGGATTCCGCTTCCTTGGGCAATTGAGGGCGGGGTCCCACCAGGCTCATGTCCCCGCAAGGACATTGAAAGTTGCGGGATTTCGTCCACGCTCAATCGCCGAATCCAACGGCCCACCCGGGTGATTCGGGGATCCTTCTTGATTTTAAAAAGAGGGCCGGGTCTTTCATTTAAATGGCGCAACTCCTCCAAACGGTCTTCCGCGTCGGTGCTCATGGATCGAAATTTGAAGATCTTAAAATTTTTCCTTGTATCCCACCCTCTCCTGCCGAAAGAAAACCGGCCCGGGAGAATCCAACTTGATGAGAATGGCCAAGAGCGCCAGCGGAACCGCTCCGACCACCAGCAGGCCTACCGAGACAAACAAGTCAAAAGTTCTTTTATAAACATAGGTCCATCCGTGAAGAGAAACCGATTTGACTTGAAACGTCGGGAGCCCCAAGGACTCATCCAAAATCAACTCCCCCATGCGGAGTTCCAAGATATCGGGAACGATGCGAAAAATCACACCGGCTTCTTCGCTGATCTCGGCCATGGCGACCAAGTCGGAGTGAGACAAATCAGGATCCCCCACGTAGACTTCACGGAATCCATCGCCATGAACCCAATCCCTAAAAATGGCAAGGTCGCTCGTGGGCCGGGCTTCGACCTGCAATTCGGGATGGGCGAGGACGCGCTGAATGGAAGCGCAAAGTCGGCCTGACCGAGGACGAGAACCCGGTGGCGCCCCGCCCATTTCAGAAAAATCCGATGGTAAAAACTGCGCGGCCTGGCGGCTGGTCAGCACAAAAGGAAGAGAAACGTTCCGCTTAAAACCGAGACGATCCGGGAATAATCCGTGCCGCGGTAGAGGAATCCGCCCGCCACCACCAAGACCCAGCCCCAAACACTCCCCGGGCGGTCCTCAAGCCATCGTCCAGGAAGGGGAGGTTGATCCGCTGATAAAACCCGTTCATCACAAATACGGCCATCCAAATCATCACCGCCGCCGTCTGTAGGGGAAAATAGAGAGACTCCGGCATGGCCACTTTATGGACGGAACCAAACGCGCTCCCCATTCCCAGTAGAACCGCGCGGCATAGGCCAACTTCAACGCCGCCACCACGCATAACAAATCGACCAGGAACAGAACCGAGCGGTTCAGGAAAAGCCTGTGCTTCAAGGTCTTAAGCATCGGATCATTCTAATAATTAACGAGCAGCGGAAGAAACTCGCTCGACAATTCCACGAATGCCGCGAACAAAAGCCGCTCGATTGAACCGTTCGGCTTGGCGGCGAATCCGCGCCGGATCAAACGTCATGCCTTCAAACCGGCGAAGGGCGTCTGACAGGCTTTGAACCGTGGGAACCTCAAAGAACAATCCCGTTTCTCCCTCCAGGACGGTTTCGAGAGCCCCCTGCCGCCAAAGCGATCACCGGCCGCCCGGCGGCCATGGCTTCCACGGGGGCGATGCCAAAATCCTCTTCTCCTGGAAAGATAAACGCCCGCGCTCCGACCAAGAGTTTCTTGAGTTCCTGGAAGGAAACCCCCACCCAGGAACTCCGTTCGAGGTCCTGCCAGGCGGCGAAGAGTTGGCTCGAAGGGTCCCTTCCTACAATTTTTAAAGGGAGACCCATTTGCCCACAAGCCTCGATGGCGAGTTCGATTCGTTTGTAGGGGGTTCAACCGGGAAACCACGAGAAAATAATCCCCCGGTTCGGTGGAAAAGTCAAAAGAATCCACCTCGACCGGAGGGTAGAGAACATCCGCTTCCCTGCCATAACAGGTGTAAATCCGTTTTCGGATGTGTTGCGAAATCCCGATGAACCGGTCCACCCCGAGATTCGTTTTGAGATCCCACTTTTCAACCTCCCCAGAACCAGGGACAATAAGGGTTTCAGAAAAACCGGAATGGGTTCCTTTTCTAGATAACGGTCCCGATCCCAGACAAACCGCATGGGCGAGTAGCAATAACAGACATGCCGTGCACCCACCGGAACCGAAATCCCCTTGGCGAAGGCGCTACTGGACGAAAGAATCACATCGAAACCTTTCAAATCAAACCGACTGAAAACCAATGGATAGAGAGGGAGATATTTCTTGAAATGGTTTTTGAGAAACGGCAACCTCTGCATAAACGACGTCCGCACGTCCCATTCCGAAAAACAGGCGGGAAAGTTTTCCGGAAGAAAAATCGAGGTAAAAATCGGAGCTTCGGGAAACGCCTCGTGCATCGCATCCAACGTCCGCTCGGCCCCGCCGTATTGATTCAGAAAATCATGAACAATCGCTATTTTCATGGCACCCGCTTAAGATATTCCCTTCTTTTTTCCAATAATGAAATAAGCCTCTCTGTGCGAAGGCGTTTGCCCTCGACATCCAGATGGTCCACGGTATTGGTGAAGTTACGGTAGGGGAAAGCAAAATCGGACGGCGCCCCAAGGATCGGGATATGGAGGTTCCGGCGAAAATCCTTTTCCAATTCCCTAATCTGAGATTCGTTACGGCTCAACTCGGGCGCCGGATACGCAGGCCAGGCAAAATAAACTTCTGCGCCCTTTTCAAGAGCGCATGAATAAAAACGGTTCAATCGAGCCAAAGCGTTCCCCAGGGGAAAGGGCCGGGGCATCTCCGTTCCACGTCCCAGCAAAGAACCTTCCGAAACCCGATGAAACTGTCCGGATTCCGTCAAATCTCCGTTGAGGTCCATCTCCCGGCCCGCCTTCCGAAATCCTGGACGTGAAGACCAACAGAATGCCAATTTTTGGAAGGATTCAACTTTGGAGCGGACCAAAGTTACAACGTCCTCCAAGAGCATGGATAAACCCGCAAAGTTTCTGGGATAAACAGCCTTCAGCGCGAAACTCGGGTGCAGAGCGAGAAGCCACGGCCGCGCCCGCGGGGTGGCATCCAGCCCATTCGCCATCACTCCGTATTCCGGCACCAGAACCACCACATCCTGGTATTTCAATTCGTTGACCAAGGGGTCCAAATAGGGGAGGATGCCGAACCCCGCAAAAAAGCCGAGGTTAACGGAGTTCATTTTTAGCCGTTCCTCCACCCGATGGCCGTCCAAACCGGAGAAAAGACCGCTTCCACCGATAAAAATCACCCGAGGAGAGGGGGTAGCCTTCAACAAACGATCCTTATCGATGACCAAGGAAAACGGATCGGCGTGGTAAACCGGGGAAAAAAAGGCATAAGCCCCGTGAAGCCGACCAATATCCCCATGAAAAATACCTTGCCCCAGAATATCCGCACCGACGTTCTCCCGGTCACGGGCCGAACCAACGATGTGGGATAAGGAGCCGGACAGGACGGCGTTTCAACGTTTTCCATTAGAATTGGAAATAAATGAATTGATCGCTGTTGGTAACGCTGTAAACCAAGATGGCGGCCACGAGGCCATAGTAGGCGGCCCATCGCGCGACACCGGGTTGGCGGGCTAAAAAAGACAAGAGGCCTCCTCTCGCCTGCAGAAATTGAACGCCGAGAAGAACCAGAATGGCGACGATGGCGCGGCGCCATTCCGCCGAACTTTGGCCCACCAGATAAGCCTCCCGTATTCCCTTGTTGATTTCCAACCCGAGGTGAAAATTTCTCGCCAGAAGGTATGTCGTAAAATCACTAAAAAATTTCCCGAGCCCGTTGAAAAGGTGGGTGACGATGTAGACCGAATCGCTTAAGGTCTTGGCTCGGAAAAAAATCCATGTCATATTGATGAAAGTAAAAGTTGCCGCCCTTTCTATGCAGGCGAGAAGGGTCGGCCAACGGTCCGCCCGAAGAAATTGCAAAACCAACGCAAAGGTTTTCTGAGCCCGGTTTCACCCAAGATGGCCAGGCCGTTTAATCCACCCCAAACGACAAAATTCCAACTGGCGCCATGCCACAAGCCGCTGATCACAAAAGTCACCATCAGGTTGAACATCCAGCGCCCCGTGGAACACCGGTTTCCTCCCAGGGGAATATAAACATAATCCCGGAACCAAGTGGAAAGAGAAATGTGCCATCTCCTCCAAAATTCAGAGACGGATCTGGCGCTGCAGGGAAGGTCGAAGTTTTTCATCAACCGAAACCCCATGACGCGAGCCGAGCCGATGGCGATGTCCGAGTAACCGGAAAAATCGCAATAGATTTGGAGGGCAAAGAACACCGTCCCCACCATCAGGGCAACGCCCGCGTGGTGGGTGGGGTTGTCGAAAACGGGCTTCACGAAAAGCGCCAGCCGGTCGGCCACGACCATTTTCTTAAAGAACCCCCAGGCCATCAGCTTCAGCCCATCCGTGGCCAAGCGGTAATCGAAACGATGCTCCTGGCGAAACTGCGGAAGGAGATTTTGCGGTCTCTCGATGGGACCCGCCACGAGCTGGGGGTAGAACATCACGTACAAGGAATAAATCCCGAAATGGCGCTCCGCTTTTTGGCGGCCCTGATACACCTCAAAAACATAAGCCAGGCTTTGAAACGTGTGAAAGGAGAGACCGATGGGAAGAATAAGTTTGAGGTTTCCTACGGAATAGTTCCAATGAAAGGCCCGGGCGATCGCTCCGATATTGTCGTTCACGAAATTGAAGTATTTAAACGAAAACAAGATGGCGACGGTGATCACGACACTGACCACCAACCCTATCTTCCGGGCATGGCCGGTGGATTTCTCAATCCACAAACCGGCTAAATAGTCGGTCACGATGGTGAGCAGAAGGATAAGGATATAAACGGGAATGAAGGCCATATAAAAATAACAGCTGGCCACCAACAGTAGAAACCAACGAAATCGGTGAGGCAACCCGAAATAAAGACAGGTGACGATGGGAAAAAGAAAAGAAAGGAAAAGGAGTTAAATAACATCGGGGTCACCCATCAACAGTTTGATTGAAACGGAACGAAGAGGTCCAACCTTTCCCACAACCCCTCACGGAGATATTGTCAAATGTTGTGGGTGGGATTTGAGGAGCGTATCCCATCCGGTGGTAAATTAGGCGGCCATTTCCAGTTCAACCCGTCTTTGAATTGGATCCCTTTCCACACCGCCGTCAACTTTTTGTATCCGCGTAATTTCCGCCACCGCTTCTGCGCCGACTCCGCCAACTTGTAAACCATCGTCAACGTCGCGATCCGTGAACCGCACCCCTTCGTTCTCTTTGTCTGTAGCCGCACCGTTGCAAATGTCGACTCAATCACGTTCGTGCTTCGAATCGACAACCAATGTTCCGCCGGGAAATCGTAGAACGAGCAAACTCTCCCGGTTCCTGTTGATCGTTTCCACCGCCTTCGGATATTTCAGTTCGAACTCTTTGACGAAAGCGTCAAAGGCGGCGTGTCCTTCCTCTTTCGTCGGCGCCAGGTAAATGTCGTGGATCATTTGCTTCCCTTTCCCTTGAAGACTCTTCGGAAGCTTGTCCAGCGCGTTGACTGTTTTATGAACCCAACAAAGCTGGGTCTTCGTGCCGGGGAATTCCTCCGCCAACGCCGCCCAGAACCCCAACGCACCATCCCCAATCGCCAACTTCGCCCTTCGCCAATCCACGCCGTTTTAATGCCCGCAGAACCGACTGCCAGCTTTCTTCGACTCACGAAACCCATCTTCCACCGACACCAGCTCTTTGGTTCCGTCTTCCTTCGCCCCAATAATCACCAGAATACACTGCCGCTCATCGTCCAACCGGACATTGAAATAGATTCCGTCCACCCACCAGTAAACGTATTCGCTCTTCGAAATGTCCCGTCCGATCCATTCTTGGTAATCCTGTTCCCAGATCCGCTTCATCCGGACCACGCTTTCCGCTGAAAATCCCAGCACCTTTTCCCCGACCAGCTTCTCCAGGACTTCCGTGAAATCCCCCGTGGAGATCCCTTTCAAATATAGAAATGGAACCAGCTCCTCCAGGTTCTTGGTCTTCCTTAAATACGGCGGGACCAGGATCGACTGAAATCGCGATTCCCCCGTCCCTTTCAGAACCCGGTCATCCACGAGGAGGCTCAATATCCAAGGGGCCCGCCCCCGTCACCAAGATCCGCCGGTTTTGTTTCCCGTTGCGGACAATCAACCGATGCCCGTGTTCGTCCACCCGGGCCGCATGGCGTTGACAAAAAATATCCACCTCTTCGTTCAGCGCCACTTCCAATAGCCGTTGCGCCCCGCGGCGTACGATTTCTTCCAGCGTGCCCACGGCCCCTTGCCCTTCTGGTTTTTCTGCCCGAATTGTTTTAACATCTTTCATAGCGTATCCTCCTGGGTTCGGTGGCGTCAACCACCGGGTTTTTGTTTCCTTTCACCAGACAGGATACGCTTTTCTTTTTTATCCCCTCAACCCCTCACCCACAACTTTTGAGTATATCTCCCCCTCACGGGAAGGCCCCCTCGCAAACCCCCGGAGGCAGTCAACGAGAGAGGGAACTTTTCCGCCCCACTGAAAAAACTCGTGCGAAGACTCATGCTTTTCTTCGTGCTCGTTCCCCAAGCATTTTCTGGAATTGTTCCGAATCGCGTCGTCCCATGATCTCGCGCCTTTTCCGCCAGGTCTTTGGAAAGACCAGCAGAACTTTCCAATAGGCCATCCACAAGGCCGGCTCTCTGGAAACGGCGTGTAACAACCGGAGAATTTCTTGGGTGCAAATATAGGGAAGGTCTTTGACAAAGGATCCCAAGGTCTCGTTTTTGATCAATTCCAAATAATGGTTTTTGAAGCCTTGGATCCGAACCCTCGACGGGACCTTATGTCGATTGTCTTGCCGCCATCCCCGAAGATGGAACCCGACGGCGTCCGGGACGTAGCGAACCTTCCAACCTCGGTGCCAGGCCCGCCAACAAAGGTCGGTGTCCTCATGGTAAACAAAGAAATCCTCATCAAAATATTCGTCCCGTATTCTTATATCCTCCAACATTTCACGACGGAGAAGAATGGCCGCGCCGCAAATGGCGAAAATATCTCCGGTCGGATATTGGTTTTCATCCCGCTCACCCATCCCCCGATCCCGAAAACGCCGCGACCTCACAAAATCGTGACCGGCGGAATCCAAGATTCCCGGCTCGCGAAGTAACTTTGGCCCCCAAATTCCATAAGAAGGGTTGGACAAGGCCAAGCGAAGCAGGACCTCTAGGCATCCAGGCTCCAGGTTGACGTCCGGATTCATTAGAAAAACAAATGGGGTTTTCGACTCACCGATCACCTGGTTGGCGGCCCCGGCGTAGCCATTGTTAACCGCGTTGACTAAAATCTTGACGTTGAGACCAGGGGGAGGGACAATCGAACGCCGTCGTTCGGGAAGGGTGTTGTCCACCAGCAGGGTTTTGAAGGAAATGCGGGATTGCTGAGACAAACCCCGAAAGCAAGCCTCCAAAAAATCATAGTCGTCATAGTGGATGATCCCTACCGTCACCAGATCCTTTGGCAAAGGGTCCATCGCTTCGAACGCAGGTCTTACTTGTTGACTGGCCATGGGTATATCCTATGAAGTGAAAATAGGCGCCTTTTGAAACGCCTCGCGCATCGCGCCCCACGTTCGCTTCGCCCCGCCGTATGGGTTCGAAAAATCATGCGCGATCCCCACAGTCATGTCGCGCCCCCCTTTCCAAATCAAGGAGGCCCCGCCCTAATAGCAGCGCCGCGCTGGCGGAACCGTAAACAAGACAATACGTGAAAGAGACACCCACCAACCCCCACCGGGGAATGATCCAATAAGCCGCCGCACCAGCCACAACCGAGGTCGAGAGGCGAACGATGGCCACCCATCGATATCCCTGAATTCCTTGCGCGGACAGCAAGGTTCCCACGTTAATTTGAAAAAGACAGAGAACGGAAGCCACGCTCATGAGGACGAGGACGGGCAAGTTAAAGGGGTATGACGCCCCGGCGAACCAAACCGCTAGGGCTTGCAACAAGGCGAAGCATATCAATCCCGGGATGGAGAAACGAACCGAAATCGATAACAATGGTGTCCACAAGTCGCTCCGCCGGGCATGTCCGGAAGCGAATGGAAAAAGACCGTCTGGAACATCGCGGACAAGGTCACCGCGGCGGAAACCGAGGCCAAGCTGTAAGACTGATGATCCCGACGTCTGACGCCGGGAGAAACCGTTTGGTCAATAGGCGTAAAAAGAGCGCCTGCATGAAGAAACTGACCATATCCACCATCCAATAGACCCCGAACCCTAATAACCGCGGCGCCCATTCCCGTGAGAATCCACCCGCCCACCGGGCCCTCTCCCTAAACAAGACCCCCACGCCGACCATACCATAGCCCGCGCTCAACGCGTACAAGATTGACCGATAATCCTCCGTCCCAGAGATGAACAAGGCAGCAAACACGGCGCCGAACACGAAAGCGAACAAAGCCTCCACCACTGCCCTTTCCCGAAAGCGGGATTCCACCTGACTGACTGAAACGACGAAAAGAAAAACCGCTTGCCCAACGCCCAGGGCGAGCGCCCCGTTGAACAGCCACCCAGAAATGCGGAGCCACGAAACGAGAGCGGGGCGGAGAGCAAGGACCAGGGCGAGGCCAAACAGGAGAAGAATTCCCTGGAGTAAGATGGCGGTCGAGTGGATGTCCCGCGCGCGGGAACCATGAGCCGAAGCGAACCGCGCGTTGGCCGGTCCCATCCCCCACGACAAAACCGGAAGCATCCCACCGGAGATTGCCACACCGAGATTGTACAAACCAAAATCATGGGGGCCCAGGAGACGTCCCGCGGATAAATTGATGATGACCGTCAGGGTCCGCGAAACTCCGAATCCAACGGTCACCCAGGTCAAATGTCTTATGAACACTGAAAACCTGGCCGAGACGGGCGACCCTGTGATCGCTGAAACCCATTTTTCCAGGGTTCCCATACCTTCCGAAGAATTCGGTCTCAAATTGTTGTCACCCAAATAATCAAATGGTACCGTCAGAATCAGTTTTTCCAGAAAAACGGTTGGAGTCTTTCCAAAAGGTCATGAACCTTTCCTCAAGAAGAATGCGGCTTGATCCCCTTGACCAACGACATTCAATTCCTCGGCCCTTTTCCTGAAATCGGCCATTTCCTTGCGGGAGAAGAGTGGAGTTCTACAACTTTGGAGGAAAGAACGCTTGTCCCAAAGAGGGATCCCCCTCGAATATTGTTCGCTCCCCAGAATTGAAAAGCTGTGGAATCATGGATCACCTTCTCGATGACCATGCCCGCCTTGCGCTACCAGGGACAGACTTTTGGTCGAGTGAATGAAAAAATGCCTGGGCGCGTCGAGCTGAACCCAATTCACACCATAATGGTCCCACGCATAGGAGGGAACCATCGGCATCCGAATCACACAGAGTCCCCCATCCGCCAAAAGACCGGAAACGGCTTTCAAAGTCAAAACCGGATCGGGAATGTGTTCAAAGGAGTGATGAAAAGTCACGATATCCCATAACCCATCGACATCAAAAACCTCCCGCTTTTGAATCAGCAATCCGTTCCTATACTCCATATCGGCTTCATTGAACGGATCGACGCCTAGGAGATCCCTCATGCCGAACTCGCGCAAGGCGTACAGAAAGGAACCGGCTCCGCAACCCACATCCAACACCCGCGCCTTTTGCCAGCCCGGAATCTGTCGAAGAAATGGCACGTCCTCCCGGGGATATTTCGAGTGAATGATCCTCCCGATCATCCCTTTCCCAGACAGGGCAAATCTGTCCCTGAGCCCCACCATGAATTTTCTTAGACCTTTCTCCTGAAACCTGCCTCGGTAGGAGTAATAACCCTTGGGATAATACTTCGCCAAGTTTGAGGGAGGCTCCGCGATTTGAAGGCATCCACACCGCGCGCATTCGAAATAGGGAAAAACATCCTCAAAGCCCAACATCATTTCTTTCGCATAAACCGTCCTGTTCCCATCCAAGTTCCCACAAATCCTGCAATTCATTCCCTCACCTCAGGCCCTTCGCGTTTAAACGATCCCTAAACCCTATCTTCAGACTCTGCTTGATCCCGGAATGTGGGGCGGGCCATGGCCCTGCTATTTGCCATGAAGCTTGTAAAGCTCCTCCACGTACCCTTCTCGAATCCAGTATTTCATGCGGTACAATCGTTTAAAATCCGGAAAGCCGCGTAAAAGATCAGGGACGGCATTTTGGCTTCTCGACCCCATGGCGGCCTGCCCTTCCTGGTTAATGCTCAAGAAATACATCGTGGTCGTCCTCTTTATCTGTCGAAAGTAGTCGAGCACGAGGACGGGGTCGATTTCCGGGAAAGAATCTTGGTTGAGAGCCAACGAATAAGCGCCATCGTGAACATTCATGCATTCCCAAAAGGGAAGAACGTGCACCTTGGCTGTTGGACTCTCTTCTCCAAATAAACGGACGGCATCGGCTCCAAGGGAGTGAATTAAAAAGTTACCGGCAAATAAATTAATGAGCGGCAGATCAAAAATCGTGTAGTTTGGGCAACCGAGCGCATTCGCATAATAAGCCACCAATCCAAGTCCACCGCCATACTCACAAATGG
>JADKHR010000002.1 GCA_016721625.1 Elusimicrobiota bacterium | reverse complement strand
CCGCGGCACCGGGCGCCTCTTTAAACTATTTGTTTTCCGATTCAACGATCCAACCCGGCGACGAGGTGGCGACTTCGGGCCTGGGCGAGGCTTATCCTGCCAATATCTCCGTGGGCTGGTCTCCGACGTGCTGGATGCGGCGGAGCCAGTTCCAAACGCGCCGCAGTGGATTCCTTTCGCCTGGTTGGGTTACGCGCGAAGTGCTGATCTCGACCCGCACCGCCGACCCGCTGCCGTGGAGAACCCTGTCCCATGAAACGGCGCATTTTATTTCTTTTCGTTCTGACGGCGATCCTGGGCTGGTCGTTCCAGCCGGTTTTCTCATTAAGCGCCACGCCCGCCCCCGACCCCATTGGCTTTTTTTGTGTTCTTGCCTGGGCCTGGGCGGGTCCACCCCAGCTAAGGGCTTGGTTTTCTCTGGGGTTGGCCCTGACGCCCATGGATAACCGCTTTGGGGTTCAGGGTTGGCTTGGCCCTGGCGGGTTACGCGCTTCCGGAACCCCGTCCAAAAATTCAACGCCAAATGAGTTGGTGACCCAGGAATCTTCTTGGCAGGTGGGTGGACACTTCCTTTATGGGCCGGGTGGGGGGTTGTCGCGGTTTTTCCAACCGGCCCTGGTGGTCCATCCCGGCGTGGGCCTGGCCCCTGGGCCAAGTGGATTTACACTCACAGACTGCCCGGCTTCTGAGGTTGGACAAACTGTTCTTAATTCAATTTCCTCACCCCAAACCGGGGTCTGCGGTTCTAGCCATATATGCGTTCGTCACGCTGGGTGTTCCGCGCTTCATTCCAAGTTGCTTGCACTGAGGTGGCCCGCCGGGCCGAAAATGAACAGGACTTCAAATCATAAGCCCTGGCCCCGCGGGGTCTCGTTTACGCCCGGGACGGCGCGGGGGAAGAAGTCCTTTTGGACAACGCCCCGCGGTTTTCCTACGCCCACAACTCCTGCTGCAGCGTCCCGCTGCGAAAATGGAAAGAACTGGCGAGCCGATTCTGCTCCAGCGCCGGAGCGGCGCTGATTCGGTGGGGAAGCCTGGAAGTCCGGAAAGATGACGCGGATCCTGACCAACATCCCGTGAGACCGCCCTGGCGCTCATGGAACGGCGGATCTTCCTGCCCGGTGTGAACGTTTTAGTCGAACCCAACGCCGGGCGCGTTGCCGGCCAGCTGGCCTGCCATCCTTGGGCTACGCGGGGAGGTGGACGAAGGGGGGAATCCCCGGCGCGCTCGGGATCAGGCCCTCCGTCCCGGCCAATGGGTCGGCAAAACGGACCTGAAAAATGACGACTCCCTGATCTGCGCGGGCAAATTGACTTGAGGCCTGCAGTTCGAAATGGACGCCGCCGGCCGCCACGTCCAGGTAGGTCGCCGGAATTCTGTCGGTTCCAGGAGCCGACATCCATCTCACGCTGGACCGACGGCTCCAAATCCGTGGCTGAGGCCGGGTTGTGGAGCTTCCACGGGGCGGGGGAGCCGCCGGCGCTGGCCCCGCACGGGGCCGTGCTCGCCTTCGCCAGCGCGCCGGGCTACGATCCATCCCAAAATCTGGGCAAGATTACCTGGGGATCCGGACCCGCCATTTTAATCGCGCGCTCCAGGGCATCTATCCGCCCGGCTCGATCTTTCAAGATCGGGACGGCGGCCGCCGTCCTGAAAGACACCACGTGGAACACCCGGCAAAGCATTCTCTGCACGCGTTCCTGGGCCGATCTGGGCAACAAAAAGTTCGGTTGCTGGAAACGCCACGGGGTTCTGGATTTTTCGGGTCCGGTTTCGTCCTGCAACGTTTACTTCTACAACCTGGGCCGGACGGCGGGGCCCGATCTCCATTGAAACCTACGCCAGCGTCGGATCTGGTGAAAAGTCCGGACTGATTTGCCTGAGCTCCCCGGCCTCGTGCCGGGCTGGACTGGAAAAGGCGCATCCAAAAGCAAGGTGGTATGAAGGGGACACGTTGAATTTCTGCATCGGGCAAGGCCATGACGGCGACGCTGCTCCAGGCGGCCGTTCTTGCTGGCGGGCCATCGCCAACGGCGGATCGGTGTGGCGGCCCTGGCTGCGGTTCTTCCACGCGGTGGGGCCGGACAAGAAAATCCTTTATCGGCGGAGAGCCCGAGGCCCGCCGCCGGGTTGTTTTGACGAACGGCGTATGGTCTATTTTCCTGCACTGGGCGCTGGAGGGCGTGGTCACCCAGGGTCGGGCCAGCGTTCATCGGCTAACCTGGTGATCAGGGCCAAAACCGGAACGGCGCAAAACCCCATGGGGAGGACCACCGGCGGCTGGTTTACGCGGGTCGGCCGGGGAACCGGCGGGTTGGTTAATATCGTCGAAAACGGCGGCCAGGGGCTCGGTGGCGGCGGGCCCGATTGCCAAAGCGATGATCGAGGCTTATTACCCGAGGCCGACCCTGTGAGAGTTTTCAACGTTCCGCGTTTTTCGCGCGGGGAAACCACGGCGGGGTCCGGGTCTAGGCGTCGGCTGATTGAGCCTTCTGGCGTCGGTGGTCGCGCTTTCCTCGGTGGGGACTGCTCTTTATTTTTTCCGCCACGCTCCAGGGAGGCCACGGCCGGCTCATTTATCTCGGCAAGGGCTGGGGCTGGGGTGGGTTCCTGGCCATGATTTTCTTGGCGCTGCTCCCTATCAGGTGTTTCAAACCTATGCCAAGGGCGTATACCTCGCGGGTTCATTTCTCTTAATTTTCACGCTCGTGGTGGGGACGCGGCTGAGGGGAAGCCGGTCCTGGATCGATTTGGGACATCTATTTTCAACCGGTGGAGATCACGCGGTTGGCCTGGCGGTGGCGCTGGCCGGCTTATGTGAAACGCCCGAGGCAGGGACCTCCGCCACTGGCGCGGGTCCATCCCCATCCTCTTGGCGGCGGTTCATTTCGGGTTGGTGCTTCTTCAGCCGGACCTTTCCAGCGCGCTGGTGATGGGGCCCATGACGTTGGCGGTCCTGTTTCGCCGCGGGATGCCGTTGGGTTTTCTTAGTCACGATCCTGGCTTGCGGCCGGTTTTGGCGCTCGGCATTCCGCTGACCGGGACCTATTTTCCATCGTCAGCGATCGCTGGATCGACAGTCCTGCCATGACCTGGATCGTCGCGGGCGTTTCAGGAAACCGGCCCTCTTCTTGCTGTGTGGTCCGGGTTGGCGGCGGTGGTTCGCCTGGTGGTTTCTGCGGAAGTGGCGGGTCCTGTCAGGGTTTCCTTTGGCGGTGGCTTTGATGGTGATCGTCATGGGCGTGGCGGGTTCTTTCGTGGTGGACCGGGCCATTAAACCCTACCAACGCAAACGGCTGATCGCTTTCGTTGATCCGGCCGTGGATCCGTTGGGGGCCGGGCATAACATTTTGCAATCGAAAATCGCCGTCGGGTCCGGGCGATTGTTGGGAAAGGGATCTCTCGGGAAGCCAGAGCCAGTTGGGTTTCTTGCCGGAGAAACACACGGACTTTATTTTTTCCTTGGTGGGAGAGGAAACCGGTTTTGGGGGCCTTTTTCTCTTGGCGGTTTATTTTGGGTCGCGTGGCGGGCTTTTGATATCGCGTTGACGGCGCGGGATTATTTCGGACGATACCTGGCCACGGGCCTGGGCGCCTTTTTCACTTTTTCGGGGCTTATCAATATCGGAATGGCCATGGGCCTCATGCCCGTGACAGGGGTTCCCCTGCCTTTCCTTTGTCGTATGGCGGGTCCGGGCTCGTGGGCTCTTTTATGGCAATAGGCCTGTTGTTGTCCATCCATTTGCGTCGGTACATTTTGTAAACATTGAAAGGGAGTCAATGCATATTAGAGAAATTATCGCCAACGTTTTACCGGAAGAAACGCGGATCGCCGTTTTAGAGGAAGGGCATCTGGCGGAGTTCATGATCGAGCGCCCCGCGCTCGGCATGGCGAAACTGGTGGGCAACATCTACAAGGGGGGCTGGAAAATGTTCTTCCCGGCATTTCCAGCGCCTTCGTGAGCACGGGGTTCGAAAGAACGCCTACCTGTATGTGACGGACGTCGTGAGTCCCTCGAAGGATCGCCACATTGAAAAGATGCTGAAACGCGGGGAAGACCTGATGGTTCAGGTCGCGAAAGAGGCGATCAGCACCAAAGGCATGAAAGTCACCATGGACATTTCACTCCCGGGGCGGTACCTCATCTACATGCCCAAAAGCGAACACGTGGGCGTTTCAAAACACATCGAGGAACCGAGGAGCGGGAACGACTGCGGCGCATCATTGACGAGGGAATTTGCCGGGCGGCATGATCGTCCGCACCGAAGCCGAGGGCGCCGACGAGGGCGAACCAGGAAGGCCGAAATGAAATATTTGGCCAAACTGTGGGAAACCATTCAAAGGAAATACGAGAGTGCCCAAACCGGCACCCTGATCCACCGGGAACTGGGCTTGACGTTTCAGGTGGCGCGGGACCTGTTGAACAACGACGCGAACATTTTTCTGATTGACGACAAGGAGGAATACAAAGACGTCAAAAGTTCGTGGAAATCCTGGCGCCGGAGTTCGCCGACCGGGTCCAGCATTACACCGGCAAAACGCCGATTTTCCAAGCCTTCGGCGTGGACCGAGAACTGGCCCATATCCGTCAACAAAGGATCGATCTCCGTCCGGGCGGCTACATCATCATCCAGGAGGCCGAGTCCCTCTGCGCCATCGACGTCAACACCGGCAAATTCGTCGGCCACAAATCCCAGGAAGAAACCGTCACGGCCACGAACCTGGAAGCCGCCGAGGAAGTGGCCAAACAGCTGCGGATCCGAAACATCGGCGGCATCATCGTGATCGATTTCATCGACATGCGGCGGAAACGGAACCAAATCAAAGTGGTGGAGGTCTTGGAGCAAGCCACGCGGAACGACCGGGCGAAAATTAAAATCCTCCCATCACGCGCCTGGGCTTAGTCGAGATGACCCGGGAACGCCGCCGGGAATCGCTGTTGTCCTCTTGTTGTCCGAACCCTGCCCCGAATGCGCCGGGTCCGGCAACGTCCTCTCCTGGGAGTCGATGTATCTAAAACTCCAAAAGAAATTTTGGAAATGACCCAAGGCCGCTCGGAAGGCCGTCTCCAAATCACGCTCCGCCCAGCGTGGGCGACTTCGTCCGCGAACGCCAAGACCGCCTGGAAAAATCATCAAACGCTCGCTCACGATCGCCATCGACCCCACCTCCCCTGGGAAGACTACCGCATCGTGATTGATTGACCGGATCATAGGCGATTTTTTATGTCGAATAGGGACGGTGATAACTTTATAACTTAAAGAAGTTTTCATCCAACCGTCTTTCTTCTCGAAGAATGGCTTTTGATAACGTCGGTGGAAAAGGAGAGAATTTGTTGATTTCCGTGGCGGGAATCCCATTTTTCCCTTCCGACAAATACAACCAAATCCCTTCCACTGCGAGAATCGTCCGGGCTCAATGCTTCGACGATGACGTCGTATAACCCTCCAGGAACACGGAGACGTGGCTGGCGCGGCATTTTGGAAATAATAGAAATTCGTGTCTCTTTAGCCGCTTGGTTCATCCGATGACGCATGATTTTTGTAGTGGCCCCATGGAGGGGGCCACCTTTTTCCAGGACAAGGTCTTCTGACGGAAAATCGCCCGATAAATCGGGCCACTACAAAAATCGCTTCAGAGCGCTAAACTGACACAGAAATTCAATGGAGGGGGCCACTAAGTTATTAAATTATCACCGTCCTATTTCTCTGCAACCGGCCATATGGTAGTATACCATGGTGGTTTGTGCGTTTTAAAACGGCCGGTTATTTTATCGCCCGGACGTTTGATTTTTTATTTGCACACCAACTGGGACGTTATCGGGCGTGTAGGCTTGGTTATGGAAAGTCAGGCGGCGCGGGTTTGGCCGGGCGTTACCGACAGGAATGGCCAGGTTTCAATTGGCTTCATTCTTAACATTTTTCCTTAAGAGCGAGTCATTGTGTTGCATGTAAGGAAACCGACAGGACAAAATTGTTTCATTGCTTTTTCTTCCTTTTGGGGTTATGCTCAATGAGGGGGTCATAAATGCATACGTTATCGAATCGCTTTCGAGGTTCTTTTTTGGAGGTATCGGGGTGTTGGGCGGGGGTATTCTGCTCGCTTTCCGGTGCGGGCCGATTTATTTGAAACGATTGATTTTACCGGAACGGGCGCCGGGTATGACATGACCGCGGCTTCTTTTTCCTTCTTAAGCCTTCATGGCGCGGTTCAAGCGTGCGATATAAACGGAGACCAGTTAGCCGACGTCGTTATTCTGGCCGACGGCCGTCCAGGCGAACGATTTTCAAACCCCAGGGGATGGATTCCTCCGACCCATTACCTGCATAATCCAATTAATCTCGCCGTCGCTGGCTCAAGTTCGCCCAACGTTTTGGCTGGGATTGTGGGAGCTCCCAACTCCACCTTTATCCAATATACCGGAGGGGACCCGGCCTGCCAAAACAATGGAAACGGGTATTTCGAACCTTGTTTTGTTAACCTCAACACCGGCAATCCCCCCGAAATTTACAACGGAAAAAATCTTCAAGTGGCGGATTTGGATGGCGACTCAGACAACGATATCGTTGTTTGGGCCAGTACGGGAAACAACACAACCGACTTCGCTCTCGGCGCCGGGCGAGTGGCTTGGTTTGAAAGCATTCCTTTGACGACCAATAAAATACAGTTCAAACAATTCAATGCTGTTGATCCATGGAACACCCCAGGGCATTTTTCAGTGGGCTTAACTAGTTACAGTGTCGATGATACGCAGGCGGGAACCTTGGTTAACATGAACTTGGACGGTAAATTAGACTTAGCCGTTTTGGCTCATGGCGGTGCCCTTTCGGGGAATCAGGGCTATACGTTTTTAAAAACAATGGAGCCGGACCGGGTTTGTTCAGCCAAACAGTTGGGAATGTGGCTCCCGTCATAGTGGCCGGCGCCCCCTATCGCGATCGGTTCGGCATTGTTATTTCGTCCGCCGACATCGATGGCGACACCTTTCCGGATCTGGTCATTGGCGAGGATGGCCCAACCGGCGGCAATGACCAGGAATTGTTTTACTTAAAGAATCCCAGCGGGGACATTTTTAGCGGCTTACCTTTCACCAAGGTCGTGGTCCATAACCAGTTCCCCGTCTTCCGCGCGGTGACCGTCTCCGATGTGATTCCAGGCGGGTGCCAAGAGATCATCGCCGGGGGAAATCAGACCGGCTCGCCGATTTCCATTTTTTCCGGCAGTCTTCAGGGTGGCGCGAATTGCGTTAACTGGACCCAGACCCCGCTGGCCGGAGCGAACACCTTGGGCAATATACTCGACATCCGCGTGGCCGATTTCAATAACGACGGTTTGTTGGATATCGTTGCTTTTTCGGGAGCGCTCCGAACCTCCCACTTTGCCGGCGGGAAAAAGCACGGTGACGACCCTCTGGCTGAACTCCGGATCGCTTCCCACGAACCCGATCACGGCCTGGAGATCCATCCCCTTGGTCGAAAACGGCGCTCTTCCGGCCATGAATATCACCCGCGGGGGGGGATTGGCTGTTAGTGATTTTGACGGAGATGGGGATATGGATGTGGTGCGGTCCCACATTGAAACCAACCTCGCCTATTTCGAAAACAACTGGAACACGGAACGCCATGTGAAAGTCATGACCACCATCGAGAAGAAGGGGTTCGTTCAGCGAGTGGTCTCCTTTCTGTACACTTTGCCGGACCGATCCGTGGGGCGGATCCTTGGGCAAGACGTGGGTGCCCCTTGAAAATCCTAAACGGGAAGGGCCGCCCCCGCGGCTTTACGCTCATTGAGATGGTGGTGGCTATTTCGTTGGTTTCCATTCTTGGCCTTTTTATTTTCAAGATGATGCGGAATTTTGTCGATGGGTTAGGCGGGGTCCAGAGATCGATCCCTTTGCAAAGGGATCTGCAAATCGCCAAATACGTCATCGAAAAAGATCTTCTCTCGGCCCCGCGCCATTCCATTGGAAACGCCGTCCCCAATTGCGGTTTTGAGGAAACGCCGACAGCGATGTCAACGACTTTGCCTCCTCCCCCGGGGGGATGGACGTGCGTCCCGTACCCGCCGACGATTTCAAACTCTCAATTTTCTTACCGAATAGGGTATATCAGCGGCCGTCCGGTCTCGGTGTTGAATGGACATTACGGGCTGATCGTCTCTTTGGATGACAACAGGCAATTTGCCGCGCAATCGGCGACGTTTTCGTTGGTGGGCCAGAATATCTACCTGTTCGGGGTGGGGATCCGGACTTATAAATCAAATATCGGTCGGGGAGCGGACTCGGTGCTTCTAGGCGATCCCGTTCCCTGGCCTCCTCTTCTTTCCTCCGCACTGGCCATCACGCTCGCTTCTCCCCCGCAAACATGGGTTTATCTTGTTTCCTCCTTTACGGCTGTTGGAACTTATAATTATCGGGTTGAAGCCGGAGCGTCCCTGACGGATTCCTTTACCCTCGACGCCGCGTACGACGACATTGTGGTGACGCCCCTCTCGTTGGACCTAACGACGACCAATGGGGTGACTTTCGAGTTCGATCGATTTGAGGTGAGCGGCGCCACCAGTCGACGCGTACGGATACGATATCGTTTGGCGCCTCATGGAAATAGCGGGCAGTTGATCCGGGAACGGAGGCTGGTGCCCGGCGGCCCTTGGTCATCCCAAGGGTCGCTCAACAATATCCGGCGGCTTTGGGTGGGATGGATTTTGGCCAGCCCAGGCCTGGGTCCTGCCAGCCCTCTCCCTTTCGGATTTTCGAAAGGCATGAATTTTCCGCTCGTCATCTTTTTGGAATCGGGAGAGGTGGGGGCCCCGCTCGGCGGATCGGTCGCGTCTCCGTCAACCACCCGGAACGCCCTCGAGTTGGTGTTTTCCGTTTTTCCGGAGGCGCCTTAAATGCGGTCCCGGGCCACTTCCAAGGGGCGTTCGTTCTCGCAAAGCGGTTTCACCTTGGCGGAGATTGTGGTTTCCGTGATCATTCTGGTGCCGGTGATGATCCTTATCCTGTCCGTCTTCATGACGTCCATTCGCTCGGTGACGGATTCCTGGGACGTCACCAAGTCCACCGCCGTGGCCCAGCGGTTGATCGACAAAATCCGTTCCATGAGGTGGGATGAAAATTTAAGTTCGGCTTCCTCCGTTTTGGGGCCCGATAGCGGTGAATCGGGTCCTGGGGATTTCGATGACGTGGACGATTGGAATAACTTCAGCTTGCCGGACTCTTTAGCCTCCTCCGTGCGTTACGGAAGGCACGTGGATGTGGACTACGTGACCCTCAACGCTTCCGGACAAGTGGTGTCATCTACCGCCCCAACGAATTGTAAAAGGGTGACTGTCCGGGTCACCAATGTGGTAGGGAAAGTGACAGTCCTTTCCGTTCTCATCGTGAATACTTAGGATTGGCCATGAAAAAAAATCGATCCCTCAAGCATCAAAAAAAAGCCGGGGCGGCGATCTTAATGATCGTGTTCTTGCTTTTAATCCTGTTGCCCTTAACCATGATCCTCGTCAAATGGAGCGCCCTTCACCTGCGAGGAAGCAACCGGGGCCGTATTCACATGGACGAATATTATTCCGGAATCACCGCTACCAACGCGGCACTCCTTAGTGCCAATAGCTGACCTGGGATAATACACTACCCCAAACCAACAGCCAAGTTTTTTGGGTAGCGGAACGGTGATTTCTGTGCAAATAACCCATGTCGGGACCCCCTAATCGGGCACTCATTATCCGGTTAACCCGAAAGGTGCAGTTGGTTCGCGGGAGTTGAAATTTGAGATGCGGTTCCTGTCGCGTCCCACCCATCGGGAACCAGTGCAATCTGCGTCGCCTATGGCGGTCGTTTTACTGTAAAATTGTCGACATGCGTAACAGATCGCTGTCGTTTCGAAAAAGGCGGGCCTTCCTGTCCGGCTCCCTTTGAGTTTTCCGAACCTTTTTAAATCCAGAACCTATGGGCCCCTCTAAGAGGGTTCGTCCGTCTGATTCGAAGGCGGCGGGCCCCGCCGCTGATCGAATCCATTTTGTCGAGGCGGGGGGAGTGGCCGGCGTGCGGAAGACCTGCGAGGTTCGGCTGGACGACCTGCCTCCGGCGGCCCGGCGCGGGGTGCGGCACGCTTTTGCCTCATCCAGGGGGCGGGGCCTGGGCCGGGACCTGAAAACGTACCGTCTCACCCTCGCGGAGGCGAGAGGGATCCGGGACGTCCTTTTGGACGAAGCCTCGGTGCCTCTGGCCGCCCGGCCCTTGGTGAGATACCTTTCCCAACGCGCTTCCCCCGGCTCGGCTTGATGGGAGGGAGCGCTCTTTTGGCTTGCCGACGGTTGAGTTGGGTCGTGGTCGGCTGGGTGTTTGCTTTCGGCGCGCGCCTCTCGTGGGCCTCGGAGACCGAACTGGTGCCGGCCGGCGCTTACACCGACGTGGCCCTCCGCGAGATCGATGGGGCCCGGGAATCGCACATCTTTTCCTTTATCTGTTCGCCCGCCAAGCGGCCCAGCCCCGGGCGGCCCTCCCGCTTATTAAACTCGCTCATCCAAGCCCGGCAGAGGGGCCTGCGGGTGGAGGTCCTTTGGATCCGGGGGCCAGGCTTTCGATCTGTTGGACCGGAACGCTCCCGCGGCAGAGGCCCTCCGGCGGGGCGGGGTGAACGTGTTTTACGCCCAGGGGCCCGTGCTCCACGCCAAGGCGCTGGTGGTGGACGGGAAGACCGTCCTCCTGGGTTCCACCAACTGGACCTCGGCGGCGCTGGAGAAAAATGTGGAGGCGGATGTTTTAATTCGTTCCACGTCCGTCGCCAAAACCCTCCTGGCCCGAATGGCCGACGTGTCGCGCCGAGCTCCCCCCGATCCCTTTTCGGGCGGCATCGTTCCCGTGCCCTTGGGTCTCCTTTTCCCACCGGGCAAGCTGGGGAAATCGTTCGCCGGAAAGACGAATGGGCCCTGGACCTTTACCTGCACTTCCTTAAAATCGGCGTGTCCACGTCGAGCTTTGCATCGGTGGATGTCCCGGCCGCTGTGGCGGTTTTGGGCGCCAAAAGACGAGGGCCCCGTGGCCAACCGGCGACGCCTGCACCGGGTTTCCGTCGACTGCGGGACTTCTACGGGCTTTTGGACGTCCGTGAGGTTTATGGGGAAGACCCCTCCGTCCGGCTGGCGCTTTCCACGGCTGAAAGGGTCGAGCTTCCGGCGGACTATTTCGAGTTTGGATGGGACCGGCGGCTGTCCTTGTCCGGAAAGGCGTTCCTGCTCCTGGACCTCCACTATTCCGCCGTTTCGCCGATCACGCCCCGGTGGTCTTTCGGCCGGAACGCGCTGGCGACCCGCCATGGCTTCACGATTGACACGTTGAGCGTGGGTGTGGTGGATCTGCGACGGAACAATTTGTTGGAGGTGGAATACGACGATCAACCCACCCCGGCCGACCCCCAGCGCCATGCCAACACCTACACCCCCGCGCCCTTTTATGACCCCGCGGCTTTGCAAAAACGGTTTCAGGCGCTGGAAAACCAATACGGACCCGCCGCGGTGGCCCGGGGGCGGGCGGTGGCCAGGCTCCTCTATGAGGATTCGGACGCGGACATCGTAGAAAAATCCATGGCCCTGGAAACCCGCTACGGCCGCCAGGTAATGGACCAGGCCCTCCACCTCTTGGGGGAGAAAAAACCCGACAACCCCAAACGATGTTTCGGCTACCTGGTGGGGGTCGTTCAGGGGTTGGCGGGGGCCCCTCCGGGCCCTTGACAAGAACCCCTTCCTGGGATATGCTTTGTTTAGAACGCACTAAACGTTCAGAACCCTATGGCCACCCACCCCAGTCCCGCCGTCGATGCCGAGTTCGCCCGCCTGGCGGGGGAACTGGCGGAGTCGTTCAGTTTCAACCGCTCCCTGGGCCAAATCTACGGCCTGCTCTACCTTCAAGAAAGCCCCATGGCGTTGGAAGATATCGGCCGTCATTTGTCCATGAGCAAAGGAAACGTCAGCATCAACATCCGGCTCCTGGAATCCTGGGGGGCCGTTCGGCCCGTTTCCGTCGTGGGAAGCCGCAAGGATTTTTATGAGGCGAACCGGGACATTAAAGAAGTCGCTCTGCGCCGTCTTCGGGAAGGGTTCACCAAACGGCTGGACCGGGCGGAGGAACAGTTGGCTAAACTCTTGAACGGCGGACCCGGCGCCGCGTCTCCCCAAGAAAAACGACTCCAGGAGCTTCAATCCCTCCTGGGCAAGGGCCGAAAAGCCCTGAAGTTCATCTCCCAATGGATCGCTTGACGAATTCCTTTTGCCCCGGGATTTTACCTCCGTTCCTGCTGGAACGGATGGCGGAGTCTCCGAACGCGGAAACGCGGCGCTGGGCGTTGAAAAGTTTGGCCGCTTCCGCCGCCGCCCGCGCGGCTCGGAGCACGCTCGCGACCTTGCCCGCCATGGCGGCCATTCCGTCGCCCCAGGGGAAAAAGCACCGGCTCATTTATGACGCCAAGCGGAAAGAATCCCTGCCCGGGCTCTTGGTCCGCTCGGAGGGTGAAAAGGGGTCGAAGGACCCCGCCGCCAACGAGGCCTATGACCATTCCGGCGACACCTACGACTTCTATTTGAAACTCTTTGGCCGGAATTCTCTGGACGACCGGGGGATGTCTTTGATCTCCAGCGTCCACGTGGGCCGGAACTACACCAACGCGTTCTGGAACGGGGAACAAATGGCCTACGGCGACGGCGACGGGCGGACATTCGTCCGGTTCACCAAGGCGCTGGATGTGGTCGCCCACGAATTAACCCACGGCGTGGTGACCCACACGGCCAATTTGGATTATGAAGGCGAGCCGGGGGCTTTGAACGAGCACTTCGCCGACGTTTTTGGGATTTTGGTGAAGCAGTGGCGTTTGGGGCAAACGGTGAAACAGGCGGATTGGCTGATCGGCGGCGACCTTTTGGTTAAAACCCCGACGCGCCGCGCGCTTCGAAGTTTCGCCGCCCCCGGCACCGCTTACGCCAACGATCCGGACATCGGCACTGACCCCCAGCCCGCCCACATGAAAGAGAAATACACGGGCGAGGATGATTACGGCGGGGTCCACATCAATTCCGGCATCCCGAACCACGCCTTTTATTTGGCCGCCATGGAGATGGGGGGAAAAGCCTGGGAGAAGGCGGGGCGCATTTGGTACCAGGCACTTTTGACGTTGTCGCCGCGGAGCCCGTTCGCTACCGCGGCCAAGGCCACGGCGGAAAAAGCCGCCGCCCTTTACGGGCCCCTGAGTTCCGAAAGCGCGGCGGTGAAGAACGCCTGGAAATCCGTGGGGGTCAAATGAGGAGAGAAGTTTATTTCCCTCTCGGCTTTTGGGTGGCCCCCCTGGGAATGATCCTTTGTCTGGCCGCCTGCGCTCCCCTTCGCCCCGCGCCGTTCCAAACTTTTGAAACAGCTGTGGCGAACGGCCAAAAGGGCCTGGCCGCCGAAATGGCCCGGGACGTGGAGTGGACCCGGGAATCCGACGTGGATGCCCTGGCCGATTCGAAGGACGCTCCCTTGAGCCAATATATGCTGAAGGACGCCCAAGGATACGCCTGGTCCATGCCGGCCACGGCTCCCCATTGGGAAGCACGGCTGACCTTGCGCGCCCTGGAAGACTTGAACGCCGGTTTTCTGGGATACACCCAACTCTTGACCCGGGTGGCCCAAGGGGTTCCCCAGGAGTCAGAGGACCTGGAGGCCCTGGCCGCCGCCATCAACAAAAACCTCCGCGACGCCGGGGACACCATTCTCCAAGCGAAGAACCGGCCGAACCTTTTTCCCGCCGGAGCCGCCGCCTTTTCTTCCGAGAGTTTGCTCGCCTTTAAACGGCAGGGGCGCGCCAAGAAACTCCGCGCCGCCGTCCAGGAAAACCAACCGTGGGTGGAATCCTACGCAACGCAAGGCCTGACGCTCATCGACATCATCCGCGCCGACCTCAAGGCCGCCTATGCCGACCGAATGGAATCCATCCACGCGCGCTGGGACGACAAGCGCGCCCCCGGCCGGAATACCCTGGCCCGATCGATTTTCAACCTCAACGCCGAATACGCCGACGCCATGGATTCCCTGAAAGCGCTCTCCCTTTTCTACAATGGTTTGCCGAAGGCCCACGCCGATTTAGCGGAGGGACTGGCCCGAAACGCCAAGCCCCAAAAGGCCCTGACTGATCTCGCCGCCTTCGCCGACCAGGTGGCCCGCCGCACAAGAGAGTTGGAGAAAGCCCGATGAAAGGGAAAGACGCCAAGAAAACCACGGGAGATTTAACGGTTCTCTCCCTCCCGCTTCTCGAATCCTTGTCCGAATCCCGCATCGCCATACTCTTCCTGGCGCGGCAGGCCAAAGAGGCGAAGAACAACGCCCTGGCCAAAGAATTGACCGTCCGCGGGCAATCCCTCCGCACGGAAATCGCGCGGCTTCGCCGTTCGGTCTTGAACGATTGGTCTAAAGAAACGAAAAGGCTCATCGCCCAAGCCGGGTGGCCCAGGCCCGGTTGACCCGGCTCGTCAAAGAAACGGAGAAAACCTCCAAAACCTCAGCGATCCTGACCCGAGCCCTGGGCCTGGCGTCGACGCTCCTGGGGTTGACCAAGAAGGTCCTTTGATGGAAACCACCGACTTCCTGATCGTCGGCGCTGGGATCGTCGGGTTGTCGGTCGCCCGTGAACTGCGCCGCCGCCACCCCAAAGCCCGCATCGCCGTCCTGGAAAAGGAGCCCGCACCCGGCCTTCACGCCAGCGGCCGCAACAGCGGCGTCCTTCATTCCGGGATTTATTATACCCCGGGCACGCTGAAAGCCCGGTTTTGCGCGGAGGGGGCGCGCCGGATGATCGAATACGCGGGAAAGAATGGCATTCCCTGTCGGGTGGCCGGGAAACTGATTGTGGCGGGGGGAGAGGAAGATCTCCCGGCTCTCGATCGACTGATGGCCAATGCTCTTGGCAATGGGGTTCGGGTGGAACGGCTATCCGCATCGGATGTCCAGAAAAGGAGCCCTACGCCTCGCCTTTTCCGGGATTATTCTGCCGGGACACCGCTGTCATTGATCCCATGGCGGTTCTCACCGCTTTGGCCCATGAGATAACCCAAAACGGGGTTAAGATTCTTTTCAATGAGACGGTGGTGTCCGCTGACAAATCCACGGATCAACTGGTTTTGAAATCGGGGAAACAATTTTCCTATGGTTTCTTGTTTAATTGCGCCGGGGCCCACGCGGACCAGGTGGCCCGCCTGTTTGGCCTGGCGCGGGACCATGCCCTCGTGCCCTTTAAAGGTCTCTATTACCAACTCCGGACGGACCGTTCGCATCTTGTTCGCGAAAGCATATACCCTGTTCCCGACCTCAGTTTCCCGTTCCTTGGAATTCATTTAACGCGGGGGGTGTCCGGCACCGTTTATGTGGGCCCCACGGCCATACCGGCCCTGGGCCGGGAAAACTATGGGTTTCTCCAGGGAGCGCGGGTTTGGGAATCCCTGGGGATCCTCAGCCAATTGGGACGCCTCTATTTTTCACGGGACCCACAGTTCAGACGGTTGGTCCATCGGGAGATGGGCCAATACGTGAAATCCCAATTTTTGCTTGCCGCCCAACGCCTCATCCCCTCCTCCGAAAGGAAGACCTTCTGCCCAGCGTGAAAATCGGTATTCGTCCCCAATTGGTGAGCCGAAAGGATGCCCGATTGGAAATGGATTTTCGTTTCGAGTCCACCCCCCGATCCCTCCACGTGTTGAACGCCATTTCTCCCGCCTTCACGTGTTCCTTGGCTTTTGCGGAAGCGGTGGTGGAGACAGCCCTGGGAGGGTCGGAACGTTGGAAGATCGGGGCGCGCGTCCCGGTAGGCACGGTGGAGGCCGTCACGGGGAAAAACGCGTCGGTCCAAAGATCAGAGCGCCAGGAGGCATTCGAACCATGAAGGATGTGAAAACGAAAATGCGGTTTCACTTGGCCGAAGATACGATCGATCGCAAAGACATTGCGTCGCTCACTCGTTGGTTGAAAACATCTCCCCGTTTAACGAAGGGGGCGCTGACGATTCGTTTTGAAGAACGCTGGAGCCATTGGGTGGGGAGTCCTTTTTCCGTGATGTGCAACTCCGGATCATCCGCCAATCTCCTGATGTATGCGGCTCTGTTGTATTCCGGGAAACTTTCCAATAAGAAGGTCATCGTGCCAAGCGTTGGCTGGGTCACCACGTTGGCCCCCGCCTTCCAATTGGGTTTTGAACCCATTATGTGCGAGGCGGATCCCGACACTTTTGGCCTGGATCTGGATCACCTGGAGAAACTATTAATAAAACACCGCCCGTCCACCGTCGTTCTAGTCCATGTGCTGGGCGTTCCCCACAAGATGGACCGGATCCTTTCCCTTAAGAAAAAATACGGATTCTTTCTGTTAGAGGATGCCTGCGCCGCGGCGGGGGCGTCTTTCCGTTCAAAGAAGGTGGGTTCCTTCGGCGACATGGCCAGCTTTTCATTTTATTTTGGCCATCAAATGTCGACCATCGAGGGGGGAATGGTCAACACGCCCCACCGCGACTTTCGAAACCTCCTTCTCATGCTACGAAGCCATGGGTGGAGTAAGGACCTGGATCGCGCCGACCACCGTCGGCTCGTGCGTCGTTACCAGATCGATGATTTCCACGCGCCTTTCGTATTTTATATTCCAGGGTTTAACCTGCGGTCAACGGATCTGAATGCGTTCCTGGGGCTCACTCAACTGGACAAGGTGGAGTGGATCATAGAGAAACGGCAGGCCCATCACGATCTGTATTTCAAACGGCTGGGCGGGCACCTTCTGACCCAAAAGCCTCCGGCCGATTCCGTGGTTTGCAGTATATCGTTCGGCGCTCTCGCCTCATCGCCGGAACAGCGGAAGCGTATCGTGAAGGCTCTGGTGGCGAAGGGGATTGAAACCCGCATCTTTTCCGCAGGGAACCTCGGCCTGCATCCTTTTTGGGTGGAACGCCAGGGCCCGTCCAGCTTTCCCATGGCGGACCGTATTCATCACACCGGTTTTTTCCTTCCGAACCATCCCAGCCTCCGATCCAAAGACGTCGAATTTATTTCGGGCGTGGTCTTGGACGCCCTGGGAGCGAAGGCGTGATCAACGGCCCGCTCGCGCGTCCTGGTTCTCGGCTCAAATACCTTTCTGGGAACCGCTTTGCTCCGCCGCCTCCGTGCCAAGACCGTGGGCCTTCTCTCCGCGCCGGGGGAAAAAGAGAATCAGCTGTTGGACCGAGCCTGGGTGGCGGACCGGTTGGCGGTCGTTAAACCCGACGTCCTCTTCCTGGCCGGTGGGCCTTCCGGGGGCATTTTGGAGAACCAAAGAAAGCCAGGGGATCTTTTGACCGTCAATTTGGCGATGGAGTTAAATGTTCTTCAACTCGCTCGCCGTTCCCGTGCCCGCCGAGTGGTTTACTTTGGGTCGTCCTGCATATGCCCGCGTGAAGCCGCCCAACCCATGAAAGAAAGCGCCCTGTGGGGAGGACCCTTAGAACCGACCAGCCGCGCCTATGCGGTGGCGAAACTGACGGGTTTGGAGATGGGGCTGGCGTTTGATCGGCAAGATGGGACGCGGCGTTTTTAGCGCTTATCCCCAACAGTATGGAGGTCCGGGGGACAACTTCGATGAAAAGGCAGGCCACGTCGTGGCCTCGTTGATGAGGCGTTTCCATGAGGCGAAAACGAAGAAAAGAGGTTCTCTCCGTTTGTGGGGAACGGGTTTGCCTCGGCGGGAGTTCATCCATGTGGATGACGTGGCAGACGCCAGCGTGCATCTTTGTTCCGTCCCACCGGGCCGGCTCCTATCTCCCATCAATGTGGGGGTCGGGAAAGACGAGTCCATCGCCGAGCTCGCGGCACAGGTCAAGCGGGTGGTGGGTTTTGAAGGAAAAATGGTTTGGGACCCCTCCAAACCGGGGGGAGCTCCCCGGAAATGGTTGGACAGCCAGCGGCTTTTCGATACGGGCTGGAAACCGAAAATTCCCCTCGAAAAGGGTCTCCGGGAGACCTATCGTTTTTTCCGGACCCACGTGGCTCCCTCGTGATCAAATATCCCTACCGCGGCCAAAAATACGCGGACCCCGCGGGTTGGCTGACGCGGCATCCGAAGCCGTTCCTGTGGGCGATGCTGAGAGACATGATTCGCGTTCGTTTAGTGGAACTGGAAATCGAGCGCCGCTATAAAGAGGACGAGATGAAGACCCCCATTCACCTGGTGATCGGGCAAGAAGCTTGCGCCGTGGGTTGCGCCGCCGCTCTCCGACCCCCCGACTTGGTTTACGCGGGACATCGGAACCACGGGATCTATCTGGCCAAGGGGGGTGACCTGAAATCCATGATGGCCGAACTCTATTGCCGCTCGACCGGTTGCGTCGGATCCCGGGGCGGGTCCATGCACTTGATCGATAAAAAGGCGGGCATGGCTTGGACCTCGGCCATTGTGGCGGGGTCCATTCCCATTGCGGCGGGAGCCGCATTAGCCGCGCAAATGAAAAAGGAGGACCGGGTGATCGTGGCTTTTTTTGGCGACGCGGCCAACGAGGAGGGGGTCACCTCCGAAACCTTAAACTTTTCCGTTTTGAAACATCTCCCGCTGGTGTTTTTCAGTGAGAACAATTTTTATTCCGTGCAGTCTTCTTTAGAGGGCCGTCAGCCCTCCGTCGAGATTCATCGCCGCGCCGCCGGTTTCCGGCCTGCCGGCGGAAGTGGTGGATGGAACAATGTCGTCGCGGTTTTTGAAGCGATGTCGCGGGCGGTTGAACGGGCCCGCGAAGGAAGAGGGCCGACCTTTATTGAAGCCCGGACCTATCGTTGGCGGGCCCATGGCGGCGCGGGGGACGACAGCCCCAGCGGATACCGGGACCCCGCGGAAGTGGAGGCGTGGCGGGCGGTCTGCCCCATCGAAGGGTTCGAGGAGGCTCTCCGGTCGGCGGGTGTTTTCTCAAAAGGCCAACGTGCCGAATGGGACCAGGAGATTCACCGGGAAATCCAAGACGCTTTTGAATTCGCCCGGCAAAGCCCGGAGCCGAGCGCGGCGGATGCGTTCACCCACGTCTATGCCGAATAGAACGGAGGAAAGTCCCCATGCCCTGGGATGAAGGTCTCGTCAATTCCCTCGTGTATGATGAGCCCGACCCCAAGGAGGGAAGGGTATTGGGTTACGCCGAGGCCATTCACGAGGCGTTATCGATCCTGATGGAAAAACGAGAGGACGTTTTCGTCCTGGGCCAAGGGGTGGACGACCCCACGGGCATGTTTGGGACGACGCGAGGACTGAAGGAACGATTTGGTCCGGAACGTGTTTTCGACACGCCGTTGTCCGAGGAAGGGATGACCGGGGTCTGCGTGGGGGCGGCCATGAACGGGCTCCGCCCGGTGTATTTTCATAACCGGCCCGATTTTATTTTGCTGACCATGAATCAACTGGTTTCCCATGGGGCCAAGGCCTCTTACATGGACAACGGCCAGACCCGCGTGCCCATGGTTATTTGGTCCGCCATCGGTCGAGGATGGGGGTCGGGAGCCCAGCATTCCCAGGCGATTCAGGGCCTCCTGCTGGGGGTCCCGGGCCTGAAAATTGTCATGCCGAGCAATCCTTTTGATGCCAAAGGCCTGCTGATTTCCGCCATCGAGGACAACAATCCCGTCTTGGTGTTTGAACACCGGTGGCTCATGAAACAGAAAGGCGTGGTCCCGCCCGGCTATTACCGGGTGCCGCTGGGCAAGGGCGTGTATCGTCGACGGGGCAAGGATTTAACCGTGGTGGGGACCTCCCACGCGCTTCACCTGGCCCAGCAAGCGCTGGATTCACTCGAGAAAGAGTCCATCACGGCCGACGTCATTGACTTGAGATGCTTGAAACCTTTGGATGAGGAAATCGTTCTGGCGTCGGTGGCCAAAACAGGCAAGATCCTTATTGTGGACACCGGTTGGGCCATGGGCGGCGCCTGCGCCGAAATCGGTTGTTTGGTGGCCGAGAAAGGTTTTCGTTCCCTCCGGGCGCCCATCCGCCGGGTGGGCCTTCCCGATTGTCCCACCCCCGCGGGGGCGACTTTGGAAACGTTTTTCTATCCCAGTGTTGATACAATGGTGGGCGCCATTCGCCGCCTGCACAAGGAGTAAGCCCGTGAAAAGCATGAAACGAATTCTCGTCACCGGCGGAGCCGGGTACTTAGGTTCCGTTTTGGTTCGGTACCTCTTGGAACACGGTTATGCCGTCACCGTGCTTGATAATTTCATGTTCGGGCAAATGTCTCTTCTGGATGTATGCCATGACGAGCGGTTGCGGGTGGTGCGGGGAGACGCGCGACATGAACCCACGGTCCGCGAACTCCTCCAAGAGGTAGACGCGGTGATTCCCCTGGCGGCGTTGGTCGGCGCCCCTCTTTGCGACCGGGATCCCGTGGCGGCCGAGACGACGAACGCGGGAGCGGTGGAACTGCTCTGCCGCCTGACATCCAAGGAACAACGGATCTTGCTTCCCGTGACCAACAGCGGTTACGGCATCGGGGAAAAGGGGAAACCCTGCACCGAAGAGTCCCCCCTGCGCCCCATTTCCCTTTACGGGCGAACGAAGGTGAAAGCCGAGGCGGCGGTTCTCAATCGAGGGAACGCCGTCAGTTTCCGCCTCGCGACGGTTTTTGGCGTCTCCCCTCGCATGCGTCTCGACCTGTTGGTGAACGATTTCGTATATCGGGCTTTTCGGGATCGGGCTTTGATTGTGTTTGAGAGCCACTTCAAACGCAATTACATTCACATTCACGACGTGGCCCGGGTGTTCCTCCATGGCCTGGAGAATTTTGACCGGATGAAGGGAAATGTCTACAACGTCGGGTTGGAAGAAGCCAATTTGTCCAAATGGGAGCTTTGCCAAACCATTCAAAAGCACATCCCGGGTTTTGTCTTCATGGAGGCCCCGATTGGCGAGGACCCCGACAAGCGGGATTATATTGTTTCCAATGAAAAACTCCTCGCCACCGGGTTCCGGACCTCCAAGACGCTGGACGACGGAATCCGCGAGCTGATTAAAAGCTTTGCGATCCTTCGTGAAACGCGTTTCTCCAATGTGTAAAGACGAGCGGGGGACCCTGTGATCATCAGCAAAACACCCCTTCGCATTTCTTTCTTTGGCGGCGGGACCGACTATCCCGCTTGGTTTCGAGAAAACAAAGGCGCCGTGTTGTCCACGTCCATTGATAAATACTGTTATTTGACCTGCCGGGGCCTTCCACCGTTTTTTGACCACCGGTTCCGGGTTTCGTATTCGGTCATCGAATTAGTCCGCCGGGTCAAAGAGATCCGGCACCCCGCGGTCAGGGGCTGTTTGGAACACCTGGGTATTCGGCAAGGTTTGGAAATCCATTACGACGGGGATCTCCCGGCACGAACCGGGCTTGGATCCAGTTCTTCCTTCACGGTCGGGCTTCTGAAGTGCCTCTTCGCGTTAAAGGGAAAGTTCGTTGGCAACTATCAGCTGGCGCGGGAAGCGATTCGGGTGGAGCAGGAGGTGATCAAGGAAAACGTTGGGGTGCAGGATCAAATGGCCGCCTCCTTAGGGGGATTCAATTTCATGGAATTCGGCCCTGACAATCGTATTTCAGTCCAGCCCTTTGTCATGTCTCCCGCCCAGGCCCGAGGGTTAAACGCCCACCTCCTTCTTTTCTTCACCGGGTTCGTTCGCCACGCTTCGGAAATCGCCGGGGATCTGGTTCAGAATATCCCTTCGCGAAAATCCGAACTCAAGGCCACCTGTCAGTTGGCCTACGAGGCCGCGAAAATTTTGGGTTCCCCAGGGAAGATAAAAGATTTCGGCAAGCTTTTGCACGAGGGTTGGACGATTAAAAAGTCCCTGTCGAACCGCATTTCCACGCCCGCCGTCGATGAAATGTATCGCCTGGCGCGTCGTTCCGGAGCGACGGGAGGCAAACTGTTGGGGGCGGGCGGGGGAGGGTTTCTGCTGATCTTCGCCCCACCAGAGTCGCACAAGAGAATCCGTCAGGCTCTGCGGAGCTTTCTTCACGTCCCCTTTTCCTTTGAAAACAGCGGAAGCCAGGTGGTCTACTACCGTCAGGTCGAATACGAAGGATGGACTACACCCGTTTCCGGGCATCGCTTGCTCCGAGGGAACTAATTTAGCATCTCAAACAATTAAAGGGCCTCCCCCAATGAAAATAACGCTCCTCGTTCCAACCATCAATGAAATCGACGGCATGCGGGCCATTATGCCCCAGGTCAAAAAGGAATGGGTGGACCAGATCCTCGTTTTAGACGGTGGCTCCACGGATGGGACTATCGAATTTGCTCGAGAGCAGGGGTATGACGTGGTGGTGCAAAAGGAAAAGGGCTTGCGTCAAGGTTATTTAGAGGCCTTGCCGCACGTGACCGGGGATGTGATTATTACGTTTAGTCCCGATGGGAATTCCCTTGCGGATCGAATTCCTCCCTTGGTTGAAAAAATGAAAGAAGGTTTTGATATGGTCATTGTGTCTCGATATGCGCCCCCCGCCAAGAGCGAGGATGACGATGTGGTTACCGGTTTTGGAAATTGGATGTTTACGGCTTTGATTAACTTTTGTTTCGGGGCCCATTACACGGATGCCATGGTGATTTACCGCGCCTACAAAAAAAGTTTGGTGAACACTCTGGATCTGGACAAAGAATCAACCTACCGATGGGCGGAGCGGTTGTTCTTTACGCGCATCAGCTGGGAGCCAGTCCTGTCGATGCGGGCCGCTAAGCGCAGACTCCGCTTATCGGAAATCCCCGGAGACGAGCCTCCGCGCCTAGGCGGTGTTCGAAAACTTCAAATCATTCGGTGGGGTTCCGCATTTATATTCCAAATCGCACAAAATCTTTTCTTTTGGGCTTGATGAGTCGATCGTGACTGACTCCATTGAATCATGAGGGCGTGTGATTTCTTTATGGCGAAGCCGGAAGGCGGGATAAAGCGACAATGATCCTTTTGGATGGGGTGTTCACGTTGGCCTTTATGGGTGTCTGTTGTGGAGCGGGTTTGTCGATCCTGCGATGGGTCGGCACCGCCCCGCAACGAACCGCCAGATGGCTGTTTGGGTTCGCGGTGGGGTTCTTTGTTTTGACGCACGGGATTATGGTTTTGGGTTTCGCGCATCGCTTGACGCCATCGGGGCTTTGGGGTTGGTTTTTCGGATTGACTCTCGCGTCCATCCCGGGATGGTGGTTCGAATGGAAAAATCGGAGTTCAGAGACAGCCGGGGGAGTCTCCCCGGTCACGATTCCGCTCCCCTCTCGAACGCTGGTGCGAACCGCCTTTTGGCTTTTCTTGGCCCTATGCCTATTTAACTGGGTTTTCGCCTACTCCCCGCCGAAAGGGGGCGATGAGGTTTTCTATCACCTCACCATTCCAAAGCTCTCCTTGGAGAGGAATCAATTCGCGGCTTTTGACGACCTGCCGTTCTCTTTTCTGCCCATGACGGCTCAGGCGGGCTACACGTTTCTCATGGGAGTCCGAAATGATATCGTCGCGAGGTGTCTCCACGCGGTGTTTGGCGTGTTATCGGTGTTGGTGTTGTCTTTCATGACGAAAGAAATATTTAAGGTCCCTTGGGCGGTCACGGCGAGTTTGGCCTATCTGACCCCCTTGTTCGTCTGTCTGTCGGGTCGGGGAGATTCGGATTTCTTTGCCCTCTTTTACGTTCTGTTGTCAGTCTGGGCGTTCATGAATCATCGGGAAGAGGGAAAGTCCCCCTGGCTTCTCCTCGGTTCTTTTTGCGGGGGGCGGCCATTTCAATCAAATACCAATCCGTCCCTTTTGTGATCGCGATCCTCCTGTCGGAGGGGCCTCTCGTGGACGGCCGCGGGTCGGCTCCGGCGGCCATCCCTTCAAACGGGAATTCTTTGCCTGGCCCTTTTCCTCGGGGCCTTCGCCTTCACGCCGATCCGAAATCTGGTGTTAAAGGGGAACCCCATCTATCCGTTGGGGACCGCGCCCGACGACTATTTCGGGCTCTTGTTCCAAGCGTCAAAAATTCCCCCGAACGGTGGAAGGACTCCTTCGAATTCCTCGCACAGTGGCTTTCGGCAACGTTTTGTTCGACGGCATGGGACCCCTCTTTGCCGCTCTCCTGCCTCTCGTTCTTGTTTTTCCCCCCAAGGGAGCGGAGGAATGGAAATTGTCGGGAACGATTTTAATCGGGGTGGTCCTGTCCTGGGCTCTCTTTTCCGTAACGGACCCCCGCTTCTTTCTCGGGGGCTCCGCTCTTTTGGTCGTCCTTTTATCCAAACGGGTGTGGGAGATGGTCAGCCGTCCGGTCCGTCCGCCGGCGTGGTTTGCCGGCCTCCTGCTGGTGGGGGTTTTGCCGGGGCTGGCGTTGGGCGGCGGTTACGCCGTTAATCGTGTTCGGTTCGCCATGGGTTTGGAGTCGCGGGAAACGTTTTTACGAAGGGCCAATTATCCTCTCATCCCTTGGGCCTTTGTGGAGAAAGTCAACGGGAGGGTGCCGCCGGAGGAAACCGTGTTCTTTTTGGCACCCGCCGGCCAATTTTTGTATTGGAAGCCCTCCGTCCATTCTTTGGACCAACGGCTCTTGTGGGAGGAAAAGGACGTCCGCCGGGTTTTGGAGTCGTTCCAGGGGGGTCGTTACCGGTATTTCATTTTCCCTGGGCCCCGCTATGAAACCACCAAAGACGGAAGCCGTTTCTTGGATAGCGTGGTCAAGGGGCCCTATACCATTCGCGTGCCGTGGCTCACGGAAGACTTCTTGAAAACCCATTTCCAGGAGATCGCCCGGGAGGACGGGTTCCGCCTTCTTTACCGCCATGGATAAAAGAACCAACGCCTTGGTTTGGCATCACCGGCCGTTTCGATGGGCCCTTTTTTTCTGGTTTATTTTCGTCTATGCCAGCTATGTTTATACGATGGCCGGTTCCGGATCCGCCCGGCTCCTTTGGGGGGTGTTAAGTCATTTCGGGGAGGGAAATTTGATTTTTAGGGCTGTAACGAAAGGGATGACAGTTCCATGAATCACCACCAGGCGCGACGCTTGTTCGCGACCACTCCGGACGGAGGAAACAAATGAAATTCCATTGGCGGCAACAAACCATCCTTCTCACGGGAGGCACGGGATCTTTTGGGCAAAAATTCACGGACATCTTGTTGCGGCGGTATCACCCCAAAGCGATTCGTATTTTCAGTCGCGACGAGTGGAAACAGTGGGAGATGCAAAAACGCTTCAAGGATCCCTCGCTCCGGTTTTTCCTAGGGGATGTGCGGGACAAGGATCGGCTTCGCCGCGCCATGGAGGGCGTTTCCTTGGTGGTCCACGCGGCGGCCCTGAAGCAGGTCCCCCTCTGCGAGTACAACCCCTTCGAGGCCATTCAAACGAATGTCCTCGGAGCGAAAAACGTGATCGACGCGGGGATTGATGCCAACGTGCCCCGCATCATGGCCTTGAGCACGGACAAGGCCGTCAACCCCGTGAACCTTTACGGCGCTTCGAAACTTTGCGCGGAAAAGCTCTTCATTCAAGGGAATTTCTACGCGGGGCCTCGCGCCAGTTCGTTTTCGTGCGTGCGCTACGGCAATGTGGTTGGAAGCCGCGGAAGCGTCCTGCCTCTGTTTTTGGAACAGGCCAAGACCGGGACGGTGACCATTACGGACCCTCGAATGACGCGTTTTTGGATCACGCTGGAACAAGGAGTTGATTTTGTCGTTAACTGCATCGAGCAAATGCATGGGGCGAATTATTCGTTCCGAAAATCCCAAGTATGAAAGTGGTTGATATGGCCAAGGCGGTTTGCCCTTCGGCGAAAATAAATGTTATCGGCATCCGTCCCGGCGAAAAACTCCACGAAGTGCTTTTATCTGAAGATGAGGGGCGTCACTCCTTCGACGCCGGCTCCTTCTTCGTCATCCCCCCTCTGGAGCCCAGTTGGGTGGGAAAAGTCTGGCGCGGCGCCAAAGCTCTTCCAGCGGGGTTCCGTTACTCGAGCGATACAAACACCCAGTGGCTCACGCTGGCGCAATTGCGGGCCATGGCAAAATGACAGCGTCGGAGGGCTTGGCCATCGACGGGGGGCCGCCCGTGCGGACACAACTTCTTCCCTACGGGAGGCAAAAGATCGTTCCCGAGGATGTGCGGGCGGTGTCGAACGTTCTGCGCTCTCGCTGGCTCACCACAGGCCCAAAAATAGCGGAGTTTGAAGAAGCCATGGCCAAGCGGGTGGGGTCCCATCACGCGGTCGCTTTCAGTTCAGGCACCGCCGCGCTTCACGCCTGTGCGTTCGCGGCGGGCCTGGGTCCCGGAGACGAAGCCATCACCTCTCCCTTAACTTTTTGTGCCACGGCGAACAGCGTTCTCTACCAGGGGGCGATCCCGGTTTTCGCCGACGTGACGCCCGACACTCTCACCCTGGACCCTTCGGCCACCGCCCGGGCCATCACGCGGCGCACCAAAGCCCTCCTCCCCGTGGATTATGCCGGCCATCCGGCGGATTTGGGAGAACTGCTTCGGTTGGCGAAACGGCATGGGTTGGTGGTTATTGAGGATGCCTGCCACGCTCTGGGAGCTCATTATCGTCAGAAAAACGTGGGGGGGATCAGTCACATGACGGTATTCAGTTTCCATCCCGTTAAACACATCACGACCGGCGAGGGAGGCCTCGTCACCACGAACGATCCGCGGTTGGCGAAGCGCTTGAGGCGGTTTCGCAGTCACGGCATCGATGCGGACGCGCACGCGCGCCGGCGAAAGGGCGATTGGATTTACGACATGGCGGAATTGAGTGCAACTACCGACTTCCAGACTTCTCCTGCGCTGGGAACGTCTCAGCTGGGGCGACTCGAAAGCAATTTGAAACGGCGACGGGAAATCGCCGCCCACTGCCAAAGCGCCTTGACGGGCGTGGGCGGGCTCACGCTCCCATCCGTTCGGGAGGACGCGGTTCCGGCCTGGCATTTGTATCCGATCCGCCTTGACCTGGACCGCCTTCGCGTGGGCCGGAAAAGAATCTTTCAAGCTCTTTAGGCCGAGGTCATCGGTGTGAACGTTCATTACCTTCCGGTCTATCAACATTCCTATTACCGGAAACGTTTTGGGGATCGGCGGGGTCTCTGCCCGGTGGCTGAAGACGCCTATGAGCGATTGATCAGTCTCCCCATGACCCATGCCATGACTCTTCGTGACGCGCGGGACGCCTCCCGCGCCGTTCGAAAGGTGGTGGGGGCTTATGTCCGGTAAACAAGAGACCCTGTTTTATTCGTCGGAGGGGGACCAATGGTTCCGGCGAAACAGAACCGCGCTGGTGGGTTTTGACCCGGCCCGCGACCTCCCCCTTCGGCTCATGGACCTTTACCAGTTACGGCCCAAACGCGTCTTGGAAATCGGAGCGGCCAATGGATACCGGCTGGCCGAGGTGAATCGCCGTTACGGAGGTGAAACCGTGGGGGTGGAGGCTTCCCAAGAAGCGGTCCAGGATGGACGGCGCCGGTATCCTTCGGTCCGTCTCTTGAGAGGACAGGCCACCCGCCTTCCCGTGCGGGGGACCTTCGACTTGATCATTGTGAATTTCGTTTTTCATTGGATCGACCGGAACCTCCTCTTGTCCGCCGTCGCCGAGTTGGACCGTTTCCTCTCGGACCAAGGGTTCCTTCTGTTAGGGGATTTTTCGCCCGCCAACCGACATCGGGTTCCGTATCATCATGTGAAGGATCCCTCGATCCAAACATTTAAACAGAACTACGCGGAGCTGTTTTTGGCTTCCGGCCTCTATCACCCCGTGGCGATGTTAACCAACGGTCACTCCTCCAAGGTCCTCTCCGGGGGTGTTCCGGAAAACGAACGAACGGGCGTATGGCTTTTGGAGAAAAGGTTGACGGATCATTATGTCCCCACGTCTTCGGTCCTGGGGACCCAGCGGAAGATCCGACGTCCATGAAATCCCCTCTTCTGGTTTTGGGTTGCGGGTCCATCGGTCGGAGGCACGTGGGGAATCTGGTTTCCTTGGGCGAAAAAAACATTGATGTGTACGATCGGGACGCGAAACGAAGCGCGTCCGTCGCACGGGAATTCGGAGTGACCCCCCGCCGGACGTTGGGAGAAGCCTGGAGAGAGAACCCGGAGGCGGTGCTCGTTTGCACCCCGACGAACTCTCACCGGTCCCTGGCCCGCGAGGCCCTGTCCCGGGATTGTCATGTGTTTGTCGAGAAGCCCCTCTCTCACCAATGGAGGGGGGTGGACAGTCTGATCGCGCTGTCCCGAAAGAAAGAGCGCGTTCTGATGGTGGGTTACAATCTACGGTTCAATGCCTGCGCCATGAAAGTCAAAGAATGGCTGGATCAGGGTCGCCTTGGGGCCGTCCTCAGCGCTCGGTTGCACGTGGGTTCCTACCTCCCCTGGCGACACCCTTGGGAGGATTACCGCCGGGGGTATGGGGCCCGCTCCCGCTTGGGCGGCGGGGTGATTCTGGACTCTATCCATGAAATTGATTGCGCGCTGTGGTTTTTTGGACCGTTGGTTTCGGTCTATTGCGTGGGGGGGAAATTCAGCTCCCTGGACATCGACACGGAAGATGTGGCGGAAATCCTCTTGACGACGTCCCACCGAAAGGTGGTGAGCGTCCATCTGGACTATCTCCAGCGGCCCCACGAGCGATGGTGCGAGGTGATCGGGGAGGCGGGGTACCTCCGTTGCGATTACAAGAAGGGAGTCGCTCGTTTGTTTAACGGTGAAACCCGGCGCTGGACGACCTGGCGGGACCGCGACGACCCGAACAGACCATACTTAAAGGAAATGGCCCATTTTTTACGATGCATCCGCGGGCGCGGGAAACCCGGGATCGACGGAGAATCGGCGCGCCAGTCGCTGGGCATTGCGCTCGCGGCGAAAGCCTCGGCTCGCCGAGGGGCGAGGATCGACGTGTCGGGTCTTTTCTCCATGAAACGTTCCAAGCGCCAACCCCTTTATGATCGTCGCCGCCATCCAAGTCAGAATGAATTCCCCCCGCTTGCCGGGGAAAGCCCTGGCCGACCTGGCGGGACGACCGGTCCTCTGGCACGTCGTTCAACGGGCGCGGGCGGCGAGGCGCGTGGACCAGGTGGTCATTGCCACCAGCGCCGATCCGGCGGATGCCCCTATTCGGGCTTTTGCCGAGTCCAACGGCATACCCTTCTATGCCGGGAGCCAGACCGATTTAGTGGATCGGTTGCACCAAACGGCTGGGCGGTTCGGCGCCCGCGCCCTGGTCCGGGTGACCGCGGATTGCCCCTTGGTCGATCCCCTGGTGATGGACCAATTGGTGGGCGACTTTTTATCGCACGGAGAAACCGCCGACTATGTTTGCAATACGCAACCTCCGACCTTCCCCGACGGGCTGGATACGGAGGTGTTCCCCACGGGCCTGCTGGCGAAGTTGTCCCGGGAGGTTTCCAATCCTTTTTGGCGCGAGTGGTTCACCAGCTACCTGGCGGATCCGTTAAACGGGTTCAGGGCACGGAACGTTCGCCATTTTGTGGATTTGTCGGCTCTGCGGTGGACCCTGGACTACGAAGAGGATTTGGCCTTTTTGCGGGAAATCTATGGGCGGCTTTATCGTCCCGGGGAACCCCCCTTTACCATGGAGGGAGTTTTATCCCTCCTCCGAAGTGAACCGGCTTTGGCGGCCCTCAATGCGAGCCACTCGCGCAACGAGGGTTATGCGGCCGCGCTGGCGACCCATCAAGTACCCCCAGGAGATCGTCCGTTATGAGAGAACCCTTCGTCGTATTAAAAGAGGTGTATCTTCGCGCGCTGGAAAGGGCGGATCTGCCCTCATTGGTGAAATGGATCAATGACGCCGAGGTGACTCGGCTCCTCTTTATGGGAGACCGTCCGGCCACCGTGGAACGATTAACCGAACAATGGGAAACCGAACAACGCGGCGGGAAGGACATCCCCTTTGCCGTGTGCGCTCGGAAAGGCGACGCCCTGTTGGGGACAACGGGGCTCTACAGCATTCAGTGGATCATGCGGACGGCTGAATTCAGAATCTTCCTCGGCGATAAACGTTATTGGAATCGGGGATCGGCACGGCGGTGACCAAAGCCATGGCGACCTATGGGTTTGAAAAACTTAACATAACCGGGTAACTGGGCGTCAACGCGGAGAACAAAGGCGGAGTCAAGGCTTACGAAAACGCCGGGTTCAAGCGAGAAGGAATCTTGCGAGAAGAGCAATATCGCAATTTCCGCTACTACGATGTGATTCGCATGGGGCTGTTGCGCCGTGAGTACGAAACCATGCGCCAGAAAGACGCCAGGCCCGGGTGACATGACCTATCGCGCCGCCGTCATCGGTTGCGGTAGGATCGGGTGCGGGTTCGACGACGATCCTGAGCGGGGGTACGTCAGCACCCACGCGGGGGCCTACCGCCGCACCCCCGGGGTGGAATTGGTGGCCTTGGTCGACGTGGACCGCGACAAACGGGAACGTTATGGAAAAAAATTCAATGTGGCGGCCCTCTACCCCAATGACGAAACGCTTTTCGACCGGGAAAAACTGGATATCGTCTCTATCTGCACGTGGAACGATACCCACCGGGCTATGGTGGAGCGCGCGGCCCGTGCAGGCGTTAAAGCCATCTTCTGCGAAAAACCCCTGTCGAACAGTCTCGCAGACGCCGACGCCATCCTCCGAATATGCCGGGAGAAAAACATCCTTTTGATGGTCGATCATCAAAGGCGTTTCGATCGGTTTCACCGGGAAGCGGCCGCCTTCGTTCGCGGGGGGGGACTGGGGCGGTTGCAACAGGTCACCGCTTACTACACCGCCGGCGTGGCCAACACGGGGACCCATTTATTTGATTTCTTGAGATTCTGTCTGGGCGAGGTGGATTGGGTTCAAGGCATCGAGAGTCGAATCGCGGCTCCGAATGCGTCGGACCCCAATATCGATGGGTGGTTGAGTTTTAAAAACGGGCCCCTGGTGGCGATCCAGGCGTTGGACGTCCGAGCGTATACGATTTTTGAGTTCAATTTTTTAGGCGAATCCGGCCGGTTTCGGATCACGTCGCACGGTTTCGACTCGTCCTTTGAGGCGTCCACGGGAAGTAAACGATTTCCCGGCCTCCGGGATTTGTCCCCCGCTCCTTCCCCCGTGGACGCCGGGGGAGGCAGGGAATTCATGTTGCAGGCCATGGCCCATCTGGTGGAGTGCTTGGACAAAGGCCAGGCGCCGGTGTCAGGCGGCGAGGACGGGCGACGGGCCATGGAAATCATTTGCGCGTTGCGGGAGTCGGCGGCGTCGGACGGTCGGCGGATCCATTTGCCGTTAAAAGACAGTCCCATTCTTATCCCATCGAGGTGAATATGAAAGAACCATTGGCTTTGTTTGGCGGCTCCAAAACCCGCCAGACCCCTTTTTCCGCCCCACCCCATGATCGGGGAGGAGGAGAAGAAGGCGGTGATGGCGGTCTTGGAGAGCGGGCACATATCCACCTTCATCGCCGCTCCCGGGCAAGCTTTTTTGGGTGGGGAACAAATCAAGCGGTTTGAGAGGGAGTTCGCCGCCTATCACGGCGTGCCGTACGCGGTGGCGTTCAACTCGGCCACCGCCGCCCTTCACGCGGCGGTGGTGGCGGTGGGTGTTCAACCGGGGGAAGAGGTCATCGTTCCGCCCTACACCTTTACGTCCACCGCCACCTGCGCGCTGATGCACAACGCGATTCCCGTTTTTGCGGATATCGAAGAAGACACCTTCGGTTTGGATGCCGACGCCGTTCGCGCGGCCGTCAGTCCGCTGACCCGGGCGATGATTCCCGTCCATCTTTTTGGCCATCCGGCCGATATGGACCCCTTGTTGTCCGTCGCCCGTGAGCGCGGCCTGAAAGTGATTGAAGATTGCGCCCAGGCTCCGGGCGCCTTCTACAAAGGGCGGCGTGTGGGGACGATGGGGGACTGCGGCATTTTCTCCTTCACGGAATCCAAAACCATTATGACGGGAGAAGGCGGAATGTTGATCACCAAGGACCCCGTCATTGCCGAGGCCGCCCGCCTGGTGCGAAACCATGGAGAGATGATCACGGAAGGGCAAAAAGAACGAACGTACACCTCCACTCTTTTAGGTTGGAATTACCGGATGACCGAGTTGGAGGCGGCTCTGGGCATTGTTCAGCTGGGGCGATTGGATACGTTGAACGCCCACCGGATAAAATTGGCCGCCCATTTGAATCAAGGGTTGAGTTCCTTGCCCGGCCTCTCCCCCGTGATCGTTAAACCGGAATGCCAACATGTTTATTACATGTACCCCTTTCGGTTTCACGAGGCCACCGCCGGGATCAGCCGGGCGCAATTCGTTCAGGCCATGGCCGCGGAAGGCATCCCCGTGGGCGCGGGTTACGTCAAGCCTCTCTACCTCAACCCCATTTATCATGACCGTCGGCCGGCGGCGTTCCGTTACTACCAAGGCAAAGCCACCTATGATAAGGGCCTCTGCCCTGTGGCTGAGCGCATGCATGAAACGGACTTGCTCCTTTTAGGAGTCGTGCGCGCTCCCGCGACCACCGGAGACATGGACGATATCCTTTCGGCCATGGGGAAAGTTTTAGAGGCCCGCGGGTCTTTTCAGAAAGCAGGGAAGTGAGAGTCCTATGAAACAAAGCGTCCGTTCGCTTAAAAATTCCCGGAACCTTCTTCGCCGGGCGGAGGGGCTGATTCCCTCTTGCACCCAGACCTTCAGCAAGGGGCCCACCCAATTCGTCCAAGGGGTTTCTCCCGTTTTTCTTCAAAGAGGCCGGGGCAGTCATGTCTGGGACGTGGACGGGAACGAGTACATCGACTACATTTCAGCGTTGGGCGCGGTCGTGCTCGGTTACGGCCACCCCGCGGTCACGAAGGCGGTTCAGCGCCAATTGAAAGAGGGTGTTTCATTTTCCCTTCCCCATCGGTTGGAGGTCGAATTGGCCGAGGATCTCTGCGCCCTCATTCCCTGCGCCGAGATGGTTCGGTTTGGAAAGAATGGGTCCGATGCCACGGCCGGGGCCGTCCGGGTCGCCAGGGCCTATACGGGCCGTGAGATCATCGCCTCTTCGGGCTATCACGGATGGCACGATTGGTCCATTGGGACCACGACCCGAAACCTGGGAGTGCCGCCCACCGTGGCGAAACTCACGCGAACGTTTGAATACAATAAGCTGGAATCTCTCCGACAAATTTTCCTGGAAAACCCTGGCCGGGTGGCGGCCGTCATTATGGAACCTGTGGGAGTGGTCCCTCCCGCCCCGGGATTTCTTCGGCAAGTGAAGGCGCTGGCTCGAAAAGAGGGAGCGATTCTCATTTTTGATGAGATCGTGACCGGGTTTCGATTTTCCCTGGGGGTGCCCAGGAATATTTCAAAGTGACGCCGGACCTGGCCTGCTTCGGCAAAGCCCTGGGGAACGGATTTCCCATTTCGGCCGTCGTTGGCAGACGGGAGATCATGAAGGTTTTTGACAAGGTTTTTTTCTCCTTTACCTTCGGCGGAGAAACCATCGCCCTGGCGGCCGCCCTGGCGACGCTCGCGGAACTGAAGCGAGGGAAAGTGGTTCCCCATCTCTGGTCCATGGGGAGAAACCTTCAAAGGGAATACAACGATCTGGCGAAAGAGTTTGGATTGTCCAATGAAACCCAGTGCGTGGGATTCTCCCCCGAACCATGCTGACGTTCAGTGATCTGGGGAAAGTGGGAGATCTGACTCTGCGGAGCCTTTTTATTCAAGAAACGGCGAAACGCGGTGTTCTCTCTTTGGGTTTGCACAATGTCTCTTTGGGGCACGCTTTCAAAGACGTTCAGAAGACTCTCGGGGTCTACCGGCAGGTGTTTCAACGGATGAAGACGGCCCTGGAAAGTGGGCGCCCGGCTTCTTTCCTGGAAGGGCCGCCGGTTCAACCCGTTTTCCGGCGGCCGTGATTCACTCCTCCCCCACCCTCCTCATTCGGGCGGATGCCCATGTCCGAACGGGAACCGGTCATGTGATGCGTTGTCTGGCTCAGGCGCAAGCGTGGCGGGCCTCGGGGGCCGGGCCATTTTTTGACGGCCAGAAACCTTCCGGCCTTAAAAACAGGATTCGCAAAGAAGGGTTTCGTGTGGTTTCCATGGCCGTTGCTCCGGGAGGATCCGCTGATGCGAAACTCACCGCGGGTCACGCCAAAAAGCATGGGGCCCAATGGGTGGCGGTGGACGGGTATCATTTTCATTCCACCTTTAGAAAAGTCTTGCGGAACAACGGATGTCTTCTGTTGTGGATCGACGATCTAGGAACCTCCGGGGAGGGTTTTGCGGACATGGTGGTCAACCACAACCTTCATGCAAAGAAAAGCCTCTATCCGAAATGTTCTCCTCGCACCCGCCTGCTTCTGGGTCCCTCTTTTGCGTTGTTGAGAAAAGAATTCGTTCAGGCGGGGAGCCGGACCCACAAAGCGGGCCCCCGCCCACGGCTCCTCATTTCCGGCGGGGGAACCGACCCCCACAATATGACAAAGACCGCTTTGGAGGCGCTTTCCCATGTTTCGAACCCGTCTTTTGAAATTGAGGTGATTTTAGGCCCGGGTTATAAGAAGGAAAAGACGCTCAAGAATCTGTTGGTTTCCACGGGAATCCATCGGGTCCATGTCCGGCGGAACCCGAGCCATATGGCCCGTCTGATGGCCCGAGCCGATTTGGCGGTGGTTTCTGCGGGTTCCACCTGCTGGGAGATCTCTCGCCTGGGCCTTCCGGCGCTTCTTGTGGAGCAGGCCGACAACCAGGTCAGAATCGCGCGGTCTTTGCACCGGGCGGGAGTGGCGTGGAATTTGGGACCCGCGGCAGGCTTGAGGGAAAAATCGCTTCAACGCCGTCTTCAATGGCTCGCCGACTCGCCCGATGTTCGGAGGAGGATGTCGTCTCGCGGTCGGCTCCTGATTGACGGGCGTGGCGCGACACGGGTGGTAAAAGCGATGATGGCCAAGGGGTGCCTTGAATGAGGATCGTTTACTTTGGCAACAATAACATCGGATGGAAAGTCCTCCGCTGGTTAAGGGAGCAGGGGGAGGAGATCGTGGGTTTGGTCGTCCATCCGTCGAAACGGGCGATCCGGGCAAATGAAATGACCGCTTTGGTGGACCCGAGGTCTTGCCGGGTATTTGATGGCTCCTCCCTCCGTGACCCGGAGGTGCAACAGGCCCTCAAGGCGTTGCGGCCCACGCTCGGCGTGTCGGTTAGTTTTGGTTATCTGTTGCGAAAGGAAATTCTCGATCTGTTTCCGCGGGGGTGCGTCAATTTACACCCCGGTTTTCTTCCCTTCAATAGGGGGTCCTATCCCAACGTGTGGACCCTCGTGGAGGGTACCCCGGCGGGAGTGACCCTTCATTATATGGACGAAGGCGTGGACACGGGGGATATCATTTCTCAACGTCCCGTGGCGAAAGAGCCTTGGGACACCGGCGGCAGCCTATATCACCGTCTGGAAGCGGAAAGCCTCCGTCTGTTTCAAGAGTCTTGGGGACCTCTGAAAGACGTTCATAAACCTTCCCGCGCCCCGCAGGAAAAGGGAAAAGGGACTTTGCACCGGATGTCGGACGTCGAAATGATTGATGAAATCCATTTGGAAAAAAATTACTTGGCAAAAGATCTCATCAACATTCTTCGCGCTCGAACGTTCCCCCCCCATCCGGGCGCCTATTTCCGACAGGATGGTCGAAAGATCTATTTACGGCTCCAGTTGCTGGAGGAACTTAATCTTGAAGGGAAGGGAGACAATGCCAACGTCGATCAAGATTAACGGCCGTCCAGTCGGAGGAGGCGCTCCCGCCTATCTGGTGGCTGAAATGTCAGCCAATCACGGGGGAGACTATTCCAGGGCGGTCAAAATAGTGGAGGAAGCGAAAGCCGCGGGAGCGGACGCCATCAAACTGCAGACCTACACCGCCGATACGTTGACGATTCAGTCAGACAAGGAATTCTTTCGTATCGGTGCCGGTTCCCTGTGGGAGGGTCGGCGGCTCTATGACCTCTATCAGGAAGCCCATACTCCTTGGGAGTGGCACCCGAAGCTGAAAGAGGTGGCCGACCGCCTTGGGTTGGATTTCTTCTCCTCTCCCTTTGACGCCACCGCCGTGGATTTCCTCGAAAAGCTCGAGGTCCCCTGCTTTAAGATCGCCTCTTTTGAGATCGTCGACATTCCGCTCATTCAACGGGTGGCGCGTACCGGGAAACCGATGATCCTCTCGACAGGGTTGGCCACTCCGGATGAAATCAGCGAAGCGCTCCGAGCGGCCCGCGATCACGTGGCCCGCGAGGTGGCGCTGTTGAAGTGCACCAGCGCTTATCCGGCCAAACCGGAAGAAATGAACCTGCGGGCCATTCCCGCCATGGCCCAGCTCTTTGACGTTCCCATTGGGTTGTCCGACCACACCATGGGAATAGCCGTCTCCGTGGCCGCCGTCGCCATGGGGGCCTGCCTGATTGAAAAACACTTCACTCTTTCGCGGGCGATTCCGGGCCCGGATAGTTCCTTTTCATTGGAGCCCCAGGAGTTTAAGTCGCTCGTGGAGGCGGTGCGCACCACCGAAAAGTCACTGGGTCGAGCCGAATTCGTTCTGGGGGCTGGGGAAATGGCGAACCGCGGGTTACGGCGTTCTCTTTTCGTTGTGCGTGACATGGCGGCGGGAGATCCCTTCACGGAAGAAACGGTTCGGTCCATCCGCCCGGGCGACGGTCTGCCTCCCCGGCACCTCCCGGAGGTGTTGGGGCAACGCGCCGTCCGTGCCATCCGCCGGGGAACCCCGCTGAATTGGGAGCTGGTGGGCCTCGTCCCTCCGGCCGCGCGGCCGCCCAAATGAACCAGGTGGTCCTTGTTCGGGGGAGCGCGGGGTTCCGTCACGTCCGCCAGCCTCCCAAAACGGCGTTGGATCAAACCCGTTTTGTGGCCCTGGAGTGGGAAGCTCAGGAACTTTTCCGCGGGGCGGGGCTTCCCTTTCTTTCCCCTAAGGATTATGTCGGGGAAGCCAAAGCCCGTGAGGCGGACGCCTTCGTTCAAGCTCTGTCCAGGGAGTGGCGTCTGGGTTTAGACGGAAAAGATTTTACGGAGTTTCACGGCGTTTCTCTCGGAAAACTTTACGACGTCTATTTCTGCGACCTCCAGTTTCAACCGGCGTACCGATCCCAGGTTTTTGCCGAAGCGATCATCGCCAGGGAAAACCCGCGAGTGGTTCTTTGCGAGGGAACCTCTTCCGGTTTCCTATTAGAGGCCCTCCAGCGTGTCCGGGAAAAGAGCCGGGATCCCTTTGAGCTTAAAGTTTTGGGAAACCCTCCAAGCCGGGCTTGGGAGGTTCGGGAAGTGATGGGACCCGCCTACGCTTGGAGTCTTGACCAATCGTCACGGCGTTCGCGATGGGCGGAGAATTTGACCAAGATTCTCTTCGATGGGTCGGCCTTTTTTTTCCAGAGGGTCCGGTCCCCTTCCCCAAACCGCCGGCGCCTTTTGGTCTCCTACCATGTCGCCATGAAGGACCTCTACCGGGCGCTGATGCGTTCCCCCATGGTCTCGGGCCTTCGATGTGGTGATGCTGGAACCGCCGTCACGGGACCTCTTGTTCGCCTCCTGGGCCCGCGGTTTCCGCTTGCTCCGAGGGGAACGGCTGGGCGGCGTCCCACCGGTTCCGAACTCACTGACGGGGGAAGACGAGTCACGATTATTGGAAATCGCGTCGACCTACGAAGGTTTGGCCCAAAGCGTGAAATACCAGGAAAGGTTTATTTTTTCGGGGTTGTCCCCCTGGTCTCGGCTGGACCACGTGATGAGAGACTCGTTCATTCAATCGTTGACCCAAATCGCTCGCTGGGTCGCCTTTCTCGACCATTTTATGGATTCCCAGGCGATGGACGCGGTTCTGGTGCCCATCGACTGCATGCCGCGCCAGGCCGCCGTGGTGGAAGTCGCCAAGAAAAAAAAGTTACCCAACATCGTTCTCCTTCACGGTCTTCCGGGCCATCATTCGGGAAATTATTTTATGAACGCGGATACGCTGGCGTTAGGGGGAGAAATAAAAAACCAGTTCGTGGCCCAGGGGCGCGATCCCGGGAGCATCGTGACCAACTGTGTGTGCTATTTGGATCCATCCGTCCGCTCGAGTGGACTTCCGCCTCCTCCCAAAGACGGAAGGAACCGGGTCTTGTTGTTGACCTCCACCCTCTTCTTTCAAAGCTGTCTTTCCTCGCCTGAAGATCCGGAAGTCTACCTGAACACCGTGTTGGACGTGCTCGCCGGTTTTCCAGGGCTTTCAATCACCGTGCGGCCCCATCCCTCCGAATCCCCGGCTTACTACCGGTCTCTTCTGGCCGGGCGCTCGGGAGTCCGTTTGGAGGCCCAACAAGATATCGAACCCCTTCTCGACGAGCATGATATTGTGATCGGGCCCGCCACGACCGTGCTGGCTGAGGCCGCTGTCCTGGGGAAAGCGGTCCTCTGCGTCAATTTCACCCGGTGCGAATACCCGCCGCCCCTTGCCCCCATGGGGATTCCCTTTCGCGTCCAGCGCTGTGGAACTGCAAAGGTTTCTTCGGGAAGTGGCGGCGCCCCGCCCCGCCGCTGGGGTGGATTATTCGGAGGTTTTGACCCGATTTGTTGGAACATTGGATGGGCAGAGTTGCGATCGTCTTTTATCTTTCGTGAGTGACGCGTGCGCGGCAAAAAACCCGCGGGGGAGTTGAAAAGCCAATGGCTATTTTCGTGAACGCCTCCGCGTTGATCTTCTCTAGCTTCCTGGTGAAGATCGTGACGGTGGGGACCAACTTCATGACCCGGCGGCTTCTCGGTCCTCAGCTAATGGGCGTGTGGAGCCTGGTCCAGATCGCCGCGGGTTACATGGCCAGCATCAGCGCCGGGGTTCAGTTGGGGGCCGAGCGCGAAATTCCCTTCTACCGCGGGAAGGGCCAACCCGAAAAAGAGGATCACGTCCGTCGCTTAATGTTCACCACGTCGCTCTTGGAAGGCGTTGGGGTGGGTGGGGTTTTCCTGGCTTACCTGCTCCGTCATTTCTCTGAATTCCCAAAAGCGCTGGCCCTGGGGTTCATTTATTCTTGTTCGTATGTGGTTCTCCAGCGAATCCTGGGGTGCTTCATCACCGCGTTTCGCACCTCCCACGATTTTGTGTTTCTCAGCAAAAGCGAAGTGTTGTTCGCTTGCGCGGACCTCCTCCTCATTGTTCCCTCCTGCTACGTCTGGGGTTTCCGCGGCCTCCTGGGCTCCTTCGGCGCGGGGCTCCTGTTCCGTACTGCCTTCTGGGCCTATTGGGTCCGACGGCATAAAAAGTTCAGCTACTCGTGGTACTGGTCTTGGGGGGAAGCTATTCCTGTCGTTCGGGTGGGGTTTCCCATCTTAGTGGGAAGCTTCACGTGGCAGTTCCTCTCCTCCGCCGACAGTTTAGTCCTTGCCCGGACCTTGGGGGTGGCCTCCCTGGGATTCTATTCCCTGGGGTCCACCGTGGCGAGGGCCGTCTCCGATATCCCAACGCGTCTCAGCACGGTTATCTTTCCGAGATTGGTTGAAAAATACGGGGCCACCGAAGATGTTTCGGCATTGAAATCGGAAGTGGTTCTTTCCCTCTTGGCCCTGTTCTTGTTCCTGGTGCCCGTCGTCCTCGCTCCCGCCTATTTCGGCTCGTCCTTTATTGTGCGAAGGTTCCTGCCGACGTTTTCACCCGGGATCCCCGCCTTGAAACTCCTGATTTTTGGAAGCATGTTTTTACCGGCCACCCAAATCCCGGCACAAATCTTCATTGCCAGGAATAAAATGTGGGGTCTCGCGTTAATGGAATTGGGGGTCGGGGGCGCCATCGCGGGATCGGCTTGGTTGGCTTCCCCTTGGGGGCTCTCGGGTGTTGCGGCGGTGACCATCGCCGGATACGCCGCCTTCTTCTCATTGACCTTTTTCTGGGTGGCCTCGCGCATGATGGGGCGGATGGAGGCCCTTAAGACCTATGCCTTATTGATGGGGGGGGCTTTTTACACCATTCTGCTCATCCGTCTATTGGATCTTGTTGTTTATGGGGACCGCCCGCTTGGATCCTTTTCTTCGGATTTGTTCAGGAGCGGTTTGTGTGTTTTGTTGGCGTGGGGGGGGATGCTTCCTCTCTATTGGAAGGCCGAACAAACCTTGAACATCCGCCAGCATCTGAGTCGATTCCTCTCTCGCAAAAAAGGAACCGCCTGACCATGGGCCCAACGCCGTCCCCTGAAATCGCAAAACAAATTCGGAAGAATTTTTCCTCCGTTCGGTTTTACCAGGACATTTTCTTAATCCGCCATCACCTCTGGAAGGACGTCCGGCAGGTGGCGTCCCAATTCAAAGGCCGGTTGATCGACGTGGGGTGTGGGCTTAAACCCTACGCGAGCCTGTTCCCGGGAGTGGATTACCTGGGACTGGATTACCCGCCCGGGAGCGATCGTCATTATGGCGAGCACACCTTGGCCGATGCCTGGGGGGACGCGTCCGCCCTTCCGTTCCCTTCGGAGACTTTTGATTCCGCTTTGTCCATCCACGTTCTTGAACATCTCCCGGCGCCCGAATCCCACGTCCAAGAAATGTTTCGGGTACTTAAACCGGGCGGCCGAATCCTTTTATCCGCTCCCTTCGTTTGGCCGGTGCATGGGGAGCCGTGGGATTTCGTTCGTTACACTCCGCAGGGTCTGGTCCGTTTGCTGGAAAACGCCGGTTTCCAAGTGGAAACGGTGAAAGCCCAGGGCGGCGCCTGGTCCGCGGCGGGGCAGATGGTGATTATCGCTCTGTTGTTTGGGGCGCTCCGCCCCAGGCCCCCCTGGGACCGCCCGTTGGGGTGGTTATGGAAGTTAAGCCTGGTCCCGTTGATCAATGTGGCGGCACTCGTTTTGGATAAAATTTTCCAGGAAGACCGCTGGGCGCTTTCATTCTTGGCGGTGGCGCGGAAAAACGGAGGGAACTAACATTTTATGTTCACGAACAGGCACCCCCATGGCGACTGAAAAGGTCGATGCTCTGGCCCGGCAAAGCCCGGGCGAAAAAGGGCGCCTCCTCTATTTCATGGACACCCATGCGGTGGGGGGAGCCGAGAAATACGTCGCCGATCTTTTGAGCGGGATGGAATCCCGCGGGTGGGAGGTGATGCTCCTCTGCCACGATCATCCGCCCTTCATCGATTACATCCGGAAACAGACGGGAGGCCAGGTCCTCCTCTTCACCCGACGGTTTCCCAGCATTACCCGGAACCGGATTCTCCAAGCGGGTTTGTCTTTAAACCGGTCCTGGAAAAGTCGATTTTCTTTTCTGAAGAGTCCGGGAATGATTTTCTTTTACCTCAACATGTTTCGTTGTTATTGGATGGTTCGGCGGTTTCTTAAAACCGCGAAACCAGATGTTTTTCACGTTGTCAGCGGCGGATATCCCGCCAGCGAGAGCCACCGGGCCGCCGTTTTGGCGGCGAGCCATTACGGGGTTTCCCGGCGAGTTTTAACCTTTCATAATGAGGCCATGCCCGTTCCCCGGGGGGCTCGCCGGGGGTTTCGTTCAGACACGGTGAGCGTGATTCCCAATGGGATCGCCTGGCCCTCTCAAAGGGCCACGGACCGGGACTCTCTGCGTCGAGCCCTGGGGGTCCCCGCCCGGGCCCAGCTCATTGGAACCATCGGATTTTTGGAACCGCGAAAAGGACATATCTTCCTCTTGAGGGCTTTTTCCAAAATCGCGGCCAAATTTCCCACGGCTCATTTAGTGATAATCGGGAGCGGACCTTCTTCCGCCGAACTGTCGGACGCTTTGAGGTCCTTGGGCCTCGACGGGCGTGTGTCGTTGCCGGGATACGTGCCGGAGGCGGCTCAATTCCTTCCGGCTCTGGATCTGTTTGCGTTCCCCTCAGTGGACAACGAATGCCTTCCATATGTTATTTTAAATGCTATGGAATCCGCTTTACCCATCGTGGCCACCCGCGTGGGGGGGGTTTCAGAGCAAATCTGTGACGGGGTGTGCGGAAGGTTGGTTTCGCCCCGAAGCGACGGGGAGCTGGCCGAAGCCTTGGGGTGGATGTTGGAAAACCCCAAGGAAGCGGCGCGCATGGGCCAAACGGCGCGACAGCACGTGGAAGCGAATTTTTCATTGGAACGGATGCTCCAAGATACGGAGCGAACGTACCGAGACGGAAACAGCGGGTCGCCCATTGGGCGTAGTTCTTCGAGGAGGAAGTAAATGCTGGAAGGAACGAAGCAGTGGGTAAAGAAGAGGCCCGCCCTCTTTCGTTTTTATCTGTGGCTGTTGGATCGCTGGAAACTTTTTCGCGTCACGGGATTGAACCTAAGCAAGGCTCGTCTTTTCCGACAACTAAGACCTTACACTATGGTTCCCTACGAAGGGTTGTCTAGTTTGCTGACCCTTTGCGTCGACGTGGAGCGGAGAAACCTGGGGGGGGCCTACGTGGAATGCGGGGTTTGGAACGGAGGGTGTTCGGCCCTCATGGCTCGAACGGCCAAAAGGTCCGGTCATGCGCGCAGGACATGGCTGTTTGACTCTTTTGAAGGGGTTCCCGAACCCGTCGAACTGGATGGCGCCGAGGCCAAGCGCTTGGCGTTGAACAACGCGTCCGGGAGGCTGAAAGCCATCGGACATTTCGTGGGCGCGCTCAAGAACGTGGAAACAATTTTGTTCAGGGAGTTTCGAATTGACCCCGAACGGGTTCAGATCGTCAAAGGGTGGTTCCAGGACACCCTCCCGTCGCAAAAAGACGCGGTGGGGCCCATCGCCCTGCTTCGGTTGGATGGGGATTGGTTTGAGTCCACCAAGGTGTGTTTGGAGACGTTGTACGACAACGTCGTTTCCGGCGGGTACGTGGTGATTGATGATTACGGGCACTGGGAAGGATGCCGAAAAGCGGTGGATGCTTTCTTTTTAGAAAGGAAAATCCAAGTGGACCTGAAACCGGCCGGATATTCCGTCGTCTATTTTCAAAAACCCTAAAAGTGGGCGGGGCCCGGGTGAGGGCCCCATCGGAGGAAGACGTGGGGAAGGGCTTAGCGGAGTTGGAAGGAAAAAATGTTCTCGTGACCGGTGGACTGGGAATGATTGGGAGCACCCTGGTCCATAAACTGGTCCGGGCGAAGGCGTGCGTGACGATCGCCGATTCGCGATTGGAACCCTATGGCGCCAACGAATTCAATGTGCATGAACTAAAAGGGCGCGTGGAGATCCACTCGACGGACATTCGGGACCGGGAGGGGATGAGCGTCCTCGTGAAAACAAGGACATCATTTTTAACCTGGCCGCCCAAGTGAGCCATAACGACAGCATTGACGATCCCTTCTTGGATGCGGGAATCAATTACCTGGGCCATTTGAACGTGTTGGAGAACCTTCGCCATGTGAACCCCACGCCGTCATTCTGCACGCGGGATCGCGGTTACAGTTCGGGCGGATCCAAAATATTCCGGTGGATGAAAACCATCCCCTCAACCCCCGCACCCCCTACGCATTGAACAAAACCGCCGCTGAAAACATGTATCGGTTTTACCACGAGATGTACGGCATTCCCTGCGTCTTGTTTCGCATCGCCAATCCCTACGGTCCACGGTCTCAAATGAAACATTCAAAATATTCCATGGTCAACTGGATGTTGCGGCAGGCCATGGAAAATAAAACGATCCGTATCTTCGGGTCGGGAGAACAAATTCGGGACTACATCTATGTCGACGACCTGGCGGAGGCCTTCTTGCAGGCCGCCGTGACCCCCGCCTGCCGGGGCCAGGTGTACAATGTCGGAAGCGGCGTCGGCACCACTTTCAAGGACATGGTCCAGCGCATTTTGGACACCGTTGGTTCCGGGAGCGTTCAATACGTCCCCTGGCCGGAGAATTATGTGAACGTCGAAACAGGAGACTACGTGACCCATATCGAAAAGTTTAAAAAGGCCACGGGATGGTTTCCGCTCGTTGCTTTTAAAGAGGGGGTGCAAAAGACCTTCGATTTTTATAAGGCCTTTGGGGGTCACTATGGTCTGTGATCTTCCCCGGCCCTTGTTATTCCCCGATTTAGGTCAAAGGAGATCCCAATGAAAGTGGTCATTTTGTGCGGTGGCCGGGGAACCCGGATCCGCGATGTTTCCGAGAACGTACCGAAACCCATGGTGACCGTGGGCCAGTGGCCCATCCTGTGGCACATCATGAAATACTTCGCGCGGTGGGGGCACCAAGAGTTCGTCCTCTGTCTTGGGTATAAGGGAGAAGCGATCAAGGATTATTTCTTAAACTATGCCGCCCGAACATCGGATTTTACCGTGACGCTCGGGAATGAAAAAGAGATTCAGTACCACACCCGAAACGGCGAGGCGGATTGGCGTGTGACTTTCGCCGAAACGGGGCTGGACGCCATGACGGGGGCCCGCATCCGGAAGATCAAGAATTACGTGGGGAATGAGAATTTTTTCCTCACCTACGGAGATGGTTTGGCGGACGTGAACCCGGACAAGCTCTTGGCGTATCACCGCGCCCACGGAAAGATCCTCACGGTGACCGGGGTATTGCCCACGGGACGTTTCGGCGAGATCCTCAGCGATGAGAAGGACTTGGTCACCACCTTTAATGAAAAACCGAAGGGGACGGTGGGTCGGGTTTCTGGGGGATTTTTCGTATGCCGTCCCGATCTTTTTGAGGTCCTGCCGGAACGGGAGGATTTGGTGTTTGAATTGGAGCCCATGAACCAACTGGTTCAAAACAAACAACTGATGATGTATCGACACGATGGGTTCTGGCAACCCATGGACACCTACCGGGATTACGCCCACTTGAATGATCTCTGGAACCGGGGCCAAGCCCCTTGGCGGGTGTGGTGACGCTGAAAGAGGTGGGCGATCGTTATCGTGGGCGAAAAGTTCTCGTCACGGGCGACACGGGGTTTAAGGGGGCCTGGCTCGCTTTTTGGCTCCATCGTCTGGGGGCCCACGTCCTGGGCTATGCCCTTCCGCCGCGCCGGGATCAAAATCCCTATCGACTGCTCGGGCCTCCCGGAAGATCCGCCACGTCAACGGTGACATTCGGGACCAGAACCGTTTTTCAGCGGGTGATGAAAGAATTTTCCCCGGAATTTTTGTTCCATTTGGCCGCGCAGTCTTTGGTCCGTCCCTCCTACGAGAGTCCGGTGGAAACCTTTTCGGTCAATGTGGGAGGAACGGCCACCGTTCTGGAGGCCTGTCGTCGTGCGCCAAAACTTCGCTCCGTCGTCCTCATCACCTCGGATAAGTGTTACCGAAATCGAGAGTGGGTGTGGGGTTATCGTGAGACCGACTCCCTCGGGGGGGATGACCCTTACAGCGCTTCCAAGGCGGCGGCGGAGACCGTTTACACGGCTTTCGCCCGATCTTACTTCGACGGTTCATCCACGGGGGTGGCCACGGTGAGGGCGGGCAATGTGATCGGCGGCGGGGATTGGGCCAAGGACCGTGTGATCCCCGATTGCGTGCGAGCGCTCAAACGCGGCGCCCCCATCGTTCTTCGCCGACCGGAAGCCACCCGCCCCTGGCAACATGTGCTCGAACCCCTGTCCGGGTATCTCACCTTGGCGGTGGCCTTGGCGGACCGCCCCAAGGAATTCGCCGGTTCCTGGAATTTCGGGCCAAACGAGGAAGCTTGTTTGCCGGTGAGGAGTTTGGTCAAAACATTTCTCGCTCATTGGGGTGGCGGCCGGGTTGAAGTTCGGCGGGAGGTGGGAGGACTTCGGGAAACGACCTTCCTTTTTTTAAATTGTGATAAGGCAAAACGTTTGTTGTCTTGGCGGCCCCGTTGGACCGTCGACAAAGCCTTGGCGGAAACCGCGCGTTGGTACCAAAACGCCGAGCGAAAGGAACACCTGACCGACCTGACGTGGCAACAAATTCAGGAATACGCGGGGAACGTGCCATGATCCATGACGTGCGGGTTTTCCCGCTCCGGAAAATCATCGATCCCCGTGGAATGGTTATGCATATGTTGAGGCGAGATGATCCCCATTTCGAGGAATTCGGGGAGATCTATTTTTCCGGAGTGCATCAGGGCGCGCGGGTCAAGGCGTGGCATCTGCACCATCGCATGACCCTGAACTACGCGGTGCCCCATGGCCTCGTTCGTCTCGTGCTCTACGACCAGCGCCTCCAGAGTCCTACCCGAGGTCAGGTTCAAGAAATTGAGATGGGGCCGGACCACTACGCCCTGGTGGCCATTCCGCCTGGAATCTGGAACGGTTTCTTGGGGTTGGCGGAGGGAATGTCCCTGGTGGCCAATTGCGCGACCATCCCCCACGATCCGAATGAAATCGACCGCTTGGACCCGTTCGACCAATCGATTCCCTACCAATGGGAGTCGCGGCATCCATGAAGGTCGCCCTTTTCGGCGCTCGGGGATACCTCGGGGGAAGAATCGCGGCGCACTTGACGGAAGAAGGGCATGACGTCATCGCCGTCTCGCGGCGTCCGGGGCCGCCGCCCCCGTGGCTTAAAGTGAAACGGGTCCTGGCGTGGACGGGGAAGGGGGCCGAGCGATTTCGACAGGCGCTGGGTCCGGTGGACGCCGCGCTTCTCCTCTCGGCTCCCAATGAAATCGACGCCGCCCGGAATCCCGTTGAAGCTCTTCAGGTCGGGGGGGAATGGACCTGGGCGACCCTTGATCTTCTGGCTCATTTACCCCCCCCCCGCGTCCTTTTCTTTTCCACTTTTCATGTCTACGGCGCCCACGCGCGTGGCGTCTTGCGCGAAGACACGCCCCCGGCCCCCGGCCACCCCTACGCCCTCGGGCGTTACCTTGGAGAATGCGTGGCGGACTATTTCCGCTCGAACAAAGGACTTCCCGTCCTCCGACTCCGCCTTTCGAACGCCATGGGGGCGCCCGCCGATGTCAGCGTTCCCCGCTGGTCTCTTCTCTTTAACGACCTCTGCGATCAGGTCGTTCGGACCGGGAAAATTGTGTTGAAGTCTCCCGGCAACCAGAAGAGGAATTTTATCACCCTGGAAGACACAGCCCGTGCCGTCTCGTTTCTTTTGCGGCGACCAAAACGTTGGCCGGATCAGGGACTTCTCCACGTGGGCCACCCGCGCGCCATGACGCTCCGGGAGGCTGCGGAGTCCGTGGCCGGCGTGGCCCAGAAAATATGGGGGGTTTCGGTTCCCGTTGAAATTCCTGCGATGACCCCCCGCGCCCCCTCCTGGACATTTTCGGTTCAGCGGCTTCAGCGAATGGGTTTTTCCTGGCGAAATAGAATCGAGTGGGAGATCGAATCCACGTTGCGCCTCTGCCGCCGTTCCTTTCTTGGAAAGACAAAAATTCCGATCAGCCGCTAATCGATGAATCCACGGGTCAGCGTCATCATCCCCACCTACAATCGCAAGGAGTGGCTGGCGGAAGCCATCGATTCGGTGGAACGGCAGACGTTTACGGATTTTGAGATTTTGGTGGTGGACCACGGGTCCACGGATGGAACAGCGGCGATGCTGAAGGCCCGCGCTCCGGACAGGGTTCGGGTCCTTCAGATTCCCAATTGTCCTTTGCCCGCGTGCCCGCGGAACGAGGGAATTCGCGCCGCCGGTGGGGAGTTTATCGCGTTCCTGGATTCCGACGACCTGTGGTTGCCGACAAAACTCGATCGACAAATTAAGTTTCTTGAACAGGCGCCGGAGGCGGGGTGGTGCTACGCGAACGCCCGCCGCTTTGGCGAGGGGCTCCGAACCCAGGACGTCGAGGCCGGGCCCTGGCAACTTCGGGAGGGTCGGGTGTTCTCAGCGCTATTGAACGGGAATTTCATTCCTGCCTGCACGGTCATGGTCCGTCGCTCTTGCCTGGTGACGGTCGGGGTGTTTTCTCTGGATCCGGAAGTGAGAGGCTCGGAAGACTATGAACTGTGGCTCCGTTTGGCCGCCCGTTATCCCATCGCCGTGGTGCGGGAGACGCTGGCGCTTTATCGCGTGTCTCCCCATCAAATGTCCTCGGACCTTTCCCGCGCCCATGTCTCGGAAATACGCGCGCTGGAGAGCGCGTTCCAGGGACTTCGGGTGGCGGAACCCGCGCGGCGTCGGGCATTGGCCGCCGTTCATCTGCGGCACTTTCGGAGCGCGCTCCTGGCGGGAGGTGGAAACGGGGACCCGTTCTTAAGGGAATCCCTCCGGCTCGACCCCTGGCGGCCTCGGGCCTGGCTTTACTGGATATTTTTCCGGTGGATGGGGCGGTCGTTGACGACTTCTTGGTTTCAAAGGGAAAAATCGGCAAAACGTTTCCTGTGGGGGTTGACGGAGAGACTGCGGAGAACATCGGCGCGCGACCAAAGGAAAGAGAAGGGCCCCGCCTCCGCTTTGGACCCCGAATGACAAAGATCGCCCATGTGATCACAGGCCTCGACCCGGGCGGCGCGGAGAACATGTTGCTCCGGCTGGCGGAAAGGCTGGAGGGGCCGGATTTTAGGCAACGGGTTCTTGCTTTTCGGTCGGGGGGAGGCTGAGAGCGCTTTAAGGGAATGGGAATTCCGTGTGAAGGGTTGGGACCTCTAGGAAAAAACCCTGGGGACGCTGTCTCCTCCGTCTGTGGGGGTGGCTTCGGGAGGGAAAAGTTTGATTTGGTTCAAACCTGGCTTCCGGACCCTAATGTAGTCGGGGGATTGGCGGCTTGGACCCTGGGGATCCCGGTGGTGTGGGGGCTCCACCAGGCCAACCTTTCGCCCGGCCTGAACGGGGCGCGGACCCTGCGGATGTTGCGGTGGGGGGCTCGTTTGTCCTGTCGGATTCCGCGGCGCATCGTGTGCGTGGGAGAGGCGGTTCGTCTTGCGCATGTGGCCGCCGGGTATGACCCGGGTCCCATGCGGGTGATTCCACTGGGGTTTGACACCGACCTTTTTCGGCCGCGTCCGAACGTCCGGGCGGCGGTTCGGCTTTCCTGGGGGGTGACGCCGGAGAACCCGGTGATCGGGCTCGTGGCTCGCTACGACCCACACAAAGACATCCCCACTTTTTTGGACGCCGCCCAGATTTTTAAAAACAAGCGGCCCGACGCGCGGTTCGTTCTCTGCGGGGCGGGAATGGAAAGGAGCAACGCCGTTCTTCTCCACGCTCTGGGTGCCCGCGGGCTTGACGACATGATCCTTCTGGGCCAACAAGAAAATGTTCAGGACATTCTCCCGGGGTTTGATGTGGCCACCCTGTCGTCGGTGAGCGAAGGGTTCCCCAGCGTTTTAGGCGAGGCCATGGCCTGCGGGGTCCTCTGCGCGGCCACGGCCGTGGGGGACGTGGTCGCGCTTCTGGGGGACACCGGCCGGACCGTTCCGGCGCGGGATCCGGCGGTTCTTTCCGAGGCGTGGGGGGCGCTCTTGGCCCTATCGCCTGAAGAGCGCCGAAGCCGGGGTTTGGCGGGAAGAGATCGAATTGAAAAACATTTTTCCATGGGTTCCGTCGCCGCCCGTTATCGGGCCCTCTATGACGAAGCGTTAGGAGCCCCGCGGTGATCCCTCCCTCTTTGGTCCTGGGACCTTCTTACTACGCGGACAAACTTCCCGCCCTTCGTGATCTCTTTGGCACGGAGGACCTTCGCCTAGTGGATGGCGGAATCGAGGTTCGAGGCCGGTCGTATCCCGTTTTGGGCGACGTCATCCTTCTGCCGGACCCGCGGGAATATTCAGCGCAGGTTCGCCGGGTCTTATGGGATTCCAGGGGAGGCCCCTCTCGCGCGGATTTCGCCGAAGACATCCAATTTTCCTTTGGAGAGGAATGGAAACAGTATCCGCGGATTCTCCCCGAGCATGGGCGGGAATTTGACGCCTATTTCGATCTGGTGGACCGGGCGAGCCTTCGCGGCGCGCGGGTCTGCGACCTGGGGTGCGGCATTGGGCGCTGGAGCCACTTCATCAAAGACCATTGCCGGGAACTGGTGCTGGTGGATTTCTCCGACGCGATCTTTGTGGCCGAGAAAATTTGCGGGATTGCCCCCACGCGCTTTTTTTTTTAGGGAGACCTTCGTGGGCTTCCTTTCGGCGAGATTTCGCCGATTTTCTTTTTTGTCTCGGGGTGTTGCACCATTTGCCGGTGCCTTGTTTAGACGAGGTGAGGGCCATCGCTCGCTACGCGCCGCGGTTGTTGGTTTTCCTTTACTACAGCTTGGACAATCGTCCTTTCTATTATCGGTGGGCGCTCCAAGCGGTGACGTTGGCCCGGACGATCCTTTGCCAGATCCGGGGGCTTGGTTTTCTGGCGGTTGTTCTCTTGGCTGGGTGCGGTGTTTATTTACAAACCGTTGGTGGTGTTGGGGCCGTCTGTTGAATGTTTTCGGATGGGGCCGGTACGTTCCGCTTTTCGAGTTCTATCAAGACAAATCTCTTCGGCGGATCGAGCAGGATGTCTACGATCGATTTTTTACGAGCATCGAACAGAGGGTGAGTCGGAAAGAGATTTCAGCTCTCACGGACACTTTTACTCGCGTGACGGTTTCCGATCACCTTCCCTACTGGCATTTCCTATGCGAGCGCTAACATGTGCGGCATAACCGGCTTTTTCTCCCGTTCCGGCGTTACCGGATCGGCCCCACTGTTGGAGGGCGCCTGCGAGAGTCTTCACCACCGGGGTCCGGATGGGGGCGGCGCTTGGGTTTCGCCCGACGGTCGGGTGGGGTTGGCCATGCGGCGGTTGGCGATCATTGATGTGGCGGGGGGGCGACAGCCGATCTTCAATGAAGATGGGACGGTGGGGATTGTTTTTAACGGGGAGATTTATAATTTCGAGGTTTTGCGGAAAGAGTTGGAGGCCAAGGGCACCGGTTTAAAAACCCATTCGGACACGGAAACTATTGTCCATCTGTATGAGGAAGAAGGCGTGGAGTGCGTTCGGCGGCTTCGGGGATGTTCCGCTTTTCCTTGTGGGACGAGAAACGCCAGCGGTTGTTTTTAGCTCGGGACCGGTTCGGGAAAAAGCCGCTCTTCTACATGGAACGGCGGCTGGCTGGCGTGGGCGTCTGAACTTGGGCGCTTAAAGTTCCCGACTTTGATCCGGAAATGCACCTCGAGGCGCTGGATCTGTTTTTAAGTTTTCAGTATATCCCCAGCCCGTTCACTATCTACAAAAATGTTCGGAAACTTCCCGGCCCACCGTTTGATCGTGGAGAAAGGCGCGGTGCGGTGGAACGGTATTGGGACCTTTCCGGTTAACCAACCGCCCTTATCGATCGGGTTGAAGAGGTTGTCTGAGATCCGCCGACGATTGACCGAGGCGGTCAAAATGCGACTGATCTCCGAGGTTCCTTTGGGCGCGTTTTTTCGGGCGGCATCGATTCCTCCGTCATCGTGGGCCTATGAGCGAATTGTCGGACCAGCCTGTTAAAACCTTTCCATTGGGTTCGACCATGAGGAATTTTCCGAACTCCCTTCGCCATGAGGTGGCCTGGCGGTTCGGGAACCGACCACACGGAGTTCGTGGTCAAGCTTCGAGATGGCGGAAGTGTTTCTTCTGGCCCGCCATTACGGCGAGCCTTCGCGGGACCCCTCCGCCCTGCCGACCTATTACGCGGCGCGGGAGACCCGGCGGGTACGTCACCGTGGCCTTGAACGGCGACGGGGGACGAGAACTTCGCGGGATACCTTCGGCACGCGTGGCGGCCCTGGGGCCCACAGGGCGCGGGCCGTTCCCGGAGCGGGTTTGGAAAGGGGGCCAAAACGCTTTCCCTACTCGGAGATCGCGGGGGTTCCAAGGGGTGGGGTGTGGCGGGGTTCGGCGCTTGATGGAGAGCGTGGGGGAATCGACCCCGCGGCGCGCCATCTCGGGTTCTTTGTTTTTTCCCTGACCCGCTCAAACGCGCGCTCCATACGGAAGCCTTCGCTTCCCGGGTTGCCGAGGGACGGGCGTTGCGCCATATTCGACAAGCTTTTCGACCGGGCGCCCAGCGCCGATGTCATCAACCGGACGCTCTACACGGATTTTTCGACCTATTTGCCGGAATGTTTGATGACGAAAGTCGACATCGCCTCCATGGCGGTTTCCTTGAGGGACGGTCGCCGCTCCTGACCACGATTTCGCGGAGTTCGTGTTCCGACTGCCCGCCGGTGGAAATTAAAGGGATGGTCCCAGACCAAATGGATTTTCAAAGAAACTTCCAAGGATCTCCTTCCCCACGATCTTGAAGCGGAAAATGGGGTTTGGGATTCCTTTGGGACCTTGGTTTCGGGGCTGCCTGTCCGATGTTTCAGGAGACCGTGCTTTCTCCCGAGGCCCAGCGGCGATTTCCGGCCCGAGGTTCTTCAGGGATTGGGGGACGAGCACCAATCGGGCCGACGGGACCACGGGTATCGCCTGTGGGCCTCCTCATGCTGGAAATGTGGCAACGCCATGGTGAACCTTTGACCCTGGCGGCGGAGGCGTGATCGACGACGGCCACGGCCGTTAAGCACCATGTGTTTCAAAACCGCGGGTTGGTCCGAGGTTAAAGCCCCGTCGGCTGGCGGGCGCACCGTCTTTTGTGTGGAACGGGACGTTTTCCGGTGGGGCTCCAGGTTTTGGAGCGGGATTTTCCAAAATTCGGGCATTGTTTTTTACGCGCCCCGGGGCCCGGTTCTCTGGAGGGATGGACGGCGGAGGATTTGGCGGAACTGTTCCGTCGAGTGGAAAAAGCTGGCGCGGGAACGTAAAGCGGTTTTTCTTAAGATCGATCCCGATGTCTCAAAAAACGATGGACTGGATTTCGGGGCCTCTTTTTGCAAAACGGGTTTCGGCGGGCGCCGAGACGGGCGGGTTTTTCGGGGTTCAGCCTCGGCTGGTGTTTCGCTTGATATTTCGAAGAGCGAAGAGATCTTCTGAAGGATGGATCAGAAGACCCGCCATAACATTCGTTTGGCGGGAAAAGAAGGCGTGACCATCCGCCCGGTCGCTCCCCGCGAAGAGATTGAAACCTTCTACCGCATCCTCGTCGATACGGCCCGGCCGACGGATTTTTTGATTCGGCCGGCGGGGTATTTTTGGACATTCAAAAGCGGTTGGGCGCAGGGGAAGGCTCAATTTTCCCGGCCGAGCGCGAGGGGAAACCGATTTCCGGGGCCCTGGGCGCTCACCCATGGGAAAACAACCTGGTATGCCTTACGGCGCCAGCGCCAACACCGACCGTCAATACATGCCCAACCATCTGATGCAATGGACCATGATCCGCTGGGCGAAATCCAACGCCTGCACGCTCTACGATTTCGCGTTGTGCCGAGCAACCTGAAACCGGAGGATCCGTGTGGGTTGTATCGGTTCAAGAAAGGCTTTGGGGCGGAACTGACGGAGTTTGTGGGGGGGAATACGACCGCGTGCATGTCCCTTGGCTCTATTTCCTGTGGGCGCCAGCGGTTGCCGATCTTTATGAAAATCTGGCGGGCGATCCTCCTTCTTCTGTCCCCGTTCGATCGTCCTGAGGCCGACTGATGTCGTCACGGACCACGCCTGCGCCGGGTGGAGGTGGAATTGGCCGCCATCGCCTACAACGTGCGGGCGGTGAGGCGGGAAATCGGGCTGGCCTTGCTTCGCCCGCGGTCGTCGGCGCGGGCCGACGGTCTGGCTACGGAGCGCCGGCGGTGGCCTGGTAGCCCCGCCTCGGGCGCCGACCGCTGGTCGGACTGATCTGAACGGAGGCCGGCATCTCTTCGCGCCGCTGGGCTCGGCGCTTGATCTTGATCACCGGTCTGGTGAATCCCGCGCGGGGGGCGTGTCGTCCGAAAAACAAATTTTCGTGATGGTGGACAACCCCGTTCCCCTTCGCGCCCTCTCGTCCTTGAACGCTCGGCGGCCTGCAGTGTTGCAGATCGAGGTCGACCTGGGACTGGCCGGTGGGGGTTGGGCCCAGGATCTCCTGCAAAATTTTATCGTTTGGTGGAAAAAGCCCTGGGGTTCGCTTAGATGGGATCTATGCCTATCCCGGCTATGTGCGGGAAAACGGTCCTTTGATTCGGAAAACGGTTGGCTGAGTTTCGCGCCGTGACGGATCGGTTGTTCGCCGACGGTCACGCCGTTCCGCGCCATAAAATGTAAAAAAGGCTAATAGTGCCTCCTTCTGATTTGCCAAATACCGATGTGGGACGGAGTTCGGGTGGGGAACCCTCTACGGCATCCATTCGACT